>JADHRF010000065.1 GCA_016777565.1 Pelagibacteraceae bacterium | reverse complement strand
TAAAGTTTGGAATGATTATGTTAATGAATGGATTAAAAACAAAAAAGCCTCTGGTTTCTTTGATAATCTATTAGCCAAATATAATTTAAAAAGCTTATAAAAAATTAGATATTAATTTTTAATTCATTATAACTTTAAGGGTGAAAATTTTACTCTTATTACTTTTAATTTTACCATTCACTTCTTGTGCCGAACAAGAACTGGGTTGGTTTATTCTTTCACCTAGTAATGTTGAAGGATTAACTAATCTTAAATTTTTACTAAGTGGTTTAACTACAACTATTTACATTTCAGTTGTTTCAATAATTATATCGGCAGTAATAGGATTTATTGTTGCCATCCCATCTTTGGCTAAAAATAAATTCTTAACCTATATAAATATTGGATATGTTGAAATTGTAAGAGCAATACCTTTACTTGTTTTAATTTTATGGATTTATTACGGCTTGCCTATAATGACAGGAATAAGTTTTAGTCCTTTTGTATCTGGAATAATAGCTTTATCAATTAGTGAAAGTGCCTTTCAAGCAGAAATTTTTAGAGCTGGTATTAATTCTATTAAAAAAGCACAATGGGAAGCTGGTAGCTCACTAGGTTTAAATTTTTTTAAAAGATTAAGATTGGTAATATTTCCGCAAGCGATTAAGAATATTTTACCCGCATTAGGTAATCAGTTTGTTTATGTTTTGAAAATGTCATCACTTGTTTCGATAATTGGAATTGGTGATCTAACCAGAAAAGCCAATGAATTAGTTGTTTCGACTTATAGGCCTTTAGAAATCTACACATTTTTAATTTTAGAATATTTAGTCTTAATATTAATTGTTTCTTATTTTGTTAGAAAATTAGAAAAAAAACTTAAACAAGATTAAAATAATAAATGAACAAACTAAATAATATAAATTACGATATTGACTTAGCAGATGGAGTCATTACATTTAAAAATTCTAATACCGCATTAGGTTTTGTTAGGTATAATGAGGGTGCTGAGGTTGAGTATATTTTTGTAAACCCGATGTTTAGACGTAATGGACTTGCAAAGAAATTACTTGAGATAGTCGAAGAAAAAACAAAAATAAAACCAACACCTCAAGATCCTATTAGCCCACTAGGTGAAAAATTATTTAATATTAGTAATTAATTTAGTTTTTATTCAGGAATATTTATATTTAATACAAATTAAAATATCATTAAATATTATTTTATTTGGATAGTTTCTTTTTATCTCATTAATACCTTTGTTAATTTGATTCTTTGTAAGATTAATTAGACATGAAATATATCTTTGCTTTAACATTTTAATATATTTGTCTTTAGTTATTGAAACTTCATACTTAAATTTATCAATTTTAGTATTCTTTAACATTTTATTAGCTGAGTTAAGCATTATTGAGTCTCTTACTAATCCTCTATTAAGTTTCCGTTTCATCAGTTGAAAACAAGGGATTTCATTTTTTGAAGTATTCAAAGAAAGAATTATCAAAACTCCATTCTTTTTAAGATTATTTTTACAAGTTTTTATTAATTCTTTTCTTTTACTCTTATTAAAAAAATGGAGAGTTTGTTTAATCATAATCAAATCAAACTTATGATTATTAATCTTAAAAAATTTAAAAATATCCTGGTCCCTAAAATCAATAGATTTATCTACATCTTTGTGTACTATAGGATCTATTCCAATTGGTTTATCTAATAATTTAAATTTTCTAGATAGGGATCCAATAATTTTTCCTCTACCACAACCTATGTCTAATATTTTTGAGTTTTTGTTAAGTTTCTTTTTTTTTAATAAAAAAGAATTGAAAGCATTAATATAAGAGTCTGATGATAACCAGGTTTTATTGTCCCAATTTTTTAATTGTAACATAATAATTTTAATTATTTTTTCTAAAATCCCATGGAAATTCAAATTTCATACTCCAAAGACCTAAACTATTTTTTTTCGCGTATTCTTGCTCAATTGAGTATTTCTTTTTTGAATATCTGGGATAATCGAAGGCATAACCATTTTTAACTAGAATACGTGACAAGCTTTTATCATTAACAAAGCATTCGCCTAGTTTACGTTTATATCTGTCAGTTTTAGCTTCAATTTCACATTTCACTTTTTCGTTTCCTATTTTTTCAATTAGAAAAATTTTTGAAAGTTTTCCACAAGATATTTTTTCCTCGCCTTTAAAACAAAATTGTTCTTTACCTTTATAGTAACTTTCTGGAGCATCAATTCCAGAAAATCGTATCTTTAAACTGTCAATCTTAATTGTATCACCATCAACAACTATAGCTTTTCCTTCGATAATTTTAACCTCTTCAGATTTTACATCATTATAAGTTAAGAAAAAAAAAATTAGACTGATGCTAATAAGTAAAAAGACTTTTATTTTGTTTAAAAACATTATTTAAAAAATAACCTATGAAAATTAAAACAACAACTCCAATAAACCAATTGGTAGCCATAATTGTGTAAAAAATATCATTATAATCACCACCTCTAATATTAATTACGTACCATAAACTTAAAAAAGGAAATGCTGTTAACCTTATTATGCTTAGATATAAACTGTACAATGGTTTTTTAACAGCTTGAAACACAGCAGTTGTTATAAAAAACACCGGATAAACTGGACTAATTAATGCAGCAACTTTCAAATAAATTGTACCATGAATAATTGCTTCTTGGTTGTCTGTAAATTGAGAAACAAAAAACTCTGCACCGAAAAATAATATTAAGCCTGTCATGGCCATAAATGAAGATCCAAATAACAAAGCTTTAGTATAAAGTTCTCTAATCCTATCGTACTCTTTTGCGCCAAAATTTTGTCCGCCAATTGAAAGTACGGCAGTATTTAATCCAATTACAGGTAGTAAAAAAACTTGCTCTACTCTTAAAGCAGCACCATAACCAGCTGTTGCAAGATCACCAAATTGACCAATAAAATATAAAATATTAAAGATCCCAACTCCAATAAACAACATGCTAAACATAACTGGTACAGATTGTTTAGTTAATGGATTTAAATATTCAAATTTTGGAATAAAGCATTTTAATTTTAAATATTCTCTTATTTTACATTGATTTACTTTGTAAGCTAAATAGACAGTCCCGATTGATTGAGAAATCACAGTTGCAATCGCTATACCCGCTATCCCAAACGCTGGGACAATTCCATAGCCCCATATAAATAAAGGATTTAAAAAAATATTTAAGAAAAAACTAAATATTAAAACATTTCTATAGCTCCTTGTATCACCTTGAGCATTCAATGCTCCATTTAAGGAAATTTGAATCATAACAATAAATGTTCCATAAAATATAATGTCTAGGTATTCTCGTGTAAGTGCTATTCCAGCAACATCAGAGCCCATGACACCTAAGAGAAAATTGGAAGCATTTAAGCCAAAAAGTGTAACAAGTACAGAAATTGCTAAAGCAAAAATTAATGATTGAGCTATGTACATGGAGGCAACACGCTCTTTTTTTTCACCTAATGAATTACCGATCATTGAGTTAGTAGCCGCTCCTATACCAACACCAACAGCTATTATAGTAAAATATATTGGAAATGATTTAGCAATAGCTCCTATTGCTTCAGCTGAAATTTTACCAGCAAACCATGTATCTACAAGATTATAAAAAGTTTGAAACAATGATCCAACACTGGCTGGTATTGTTACTTTTCTTAAAAGTTCCCAAATAGGATCTTTTGTTAAGTTTATTTTTTTAATCAATTTATATTTTCTATTTAAATTCTTTTTGGAATATATGCTTTGATCCACTCTTTTTAGCAAGATTTATTTGTTTTTGCCTCATTCTAAATCTCGATTTTTGAGTTTCTGTTAAACTATTATAGCAATTTGGGCAAGAAACACCTTCTTCATATTTTTTAGATTTCTTATCTTTTGGTGAAATTGGTTTTCTACATCCACTACACATGAAATAAGTACCAACTTTCAAACCATGTTTGAGACTAATCCTATTATCAAAAACAAAACACTCTCCTTTCCATAAACTCTCTTTTGTATTAATTTTTTTTAGATAATTAAGAATACCTCCATTTAACTGATAGATATTGTTAAATCCTTTCTTTTTTAAGTACGCAGAGGTTTTTTCACATCTAATTCCACCAGTACAAAACATTGCAACAGGTTTTCCTTTTTTTAATTTATTTAGGTATTTTGGAAAATCTCTAAAATTACTTACATTTGGATTAACAGATCCTTTAAACGTGCCAACATCAAATTCGAATGGTTTTCTTGTATCTATTATGTGAGTATCTTTGTTTTTGATTAATTTATTCCATTCTTTTGGATCTAAATGTGTTTTTAAATTTCTTTCTTTAGAATTTAAACTTAAATTCATGGGTACAACTTCTTTTTTTATCTTAACTTTAGGTTTGTGAAATGGCTGAAAATTACTTTTTGATTTGTTGCTATTGTCAAATTTTTTAAAAGAAAATATCTTTTTTAATTTGTTGATTATGTCCTCAATATTCTTAGATTTACCAGATATAGTCCCGTTTAAACCTTCATTTGCTATAATAATGGTTCCTCTAATCTCTTTCTTTATTAAAAAATCCTGAAGTAAAACTTTATTTTTCTTTAATGATTTAATCTTTGTAAATTTATAAAAACCCAATACTTCGAACATTATAAAATTCTACAAACTGTCATTCCATCACCTAACGGGACTATAATTTGCTCTACTCTTTTGTCATTTGCAACATATTCATTAAATTCTTTAATATTTACAGTAAATTTATCTAAATTATTTTCATCAGCAACTTCTCCATGCCACAAGACATTATCAACAATAATCAAGCCACCTTTGTTCATTAACTTTAATGATTTATCATAATATTCTTTATAATTCATCTTATCTGCATCAATAAAAATCATATCAAATTTTTTATTTTTTAATTCATCAAAACTATCTAATGCGGGTTTTATTATTGTTTGAATTTTATGTTCTAGGTTAGCTTTTTTAAAAAAATTTATTGCTACTTTGTTGGTCTCATTATTTTTGTCTAACGCTATAAGTTTTCCATCATCAGGTAATGCTAATGCTATAGAAAGTGCACTTAATCCAGTAAAAGTTCCAATCTCAAGTACATTTTTAATATTAGCAGTTTTTATAATTAGGTGTAAGAAATGACATTGAGATGTTGCTACTTGCATTCTCTTAACATCACCAAGAGTATTGTTGTAATCTATTATTTCTTGCTGAATGGGATTTAAC
>JADHRF010000014.1 GCA_016777565.1 Pelagibacteraceae bacterium | reverse complement strand
AAAATGTAGAGTTTATTATTGATGATATATCTGTTATTAAATAGCAAAAAATTAGGTCCCATCGTCTATCGGTTAGGACAGCTGGTTTTCATCCTGCAAAGAGGGGTTCGATTCCCCTTGGGACCGCCAACCTAATTTAGCTCATATGTATAAAATTGGAATTATTCAAAATATACACGAAGAAGGTATTAAACTTTTAACAAATCATAAGAATTTTGATTATGAAATAATAGATGACGTTTCAGAAGAAAATATTTTAAAAAAAATTCATTTGTACGATGGTGTTTCCTTAAGAACATCAAAACTTACAAATAAAGTACTTTCTAGAGCTACAAAGCTAAAAGTAATTTCAAGACATGGGGTGGGGTATGATAATGTTGATGTAAGTTTTTTAAAAAAAAAAAATATCAAGCTTTTAATAACTGCTACCGCTAATGCAACTGCTGTAGCCGAACACGTTTTCTATCTAATGTTAACTATATCAAAAAATTATCTGAACTTAGACAACGAAGTTAGATTGGGTAATTTTAAGAATTATATAAATAAATTTCAAACTTTTGAATTGAACAAAAAAGAAATTCTAATTGCTGGTTTTGGTAGAATTGGAAAAAATCTTATTAAAAAGTGTAATGGTTTCGATATGAAAGTTAAAGTTTATGATCCATTTATAGACAATAAAACAATTGAAAATTTTGGCGGGCGTAAAATTGAAATTTTTCATGATGCAGTAAAAACAGCTGACTTTTTATCCATTCATATGCCTCTTAATAATGATACAAAAAATCTAATTAATTATAAGTGTTTACAATCAATGAAAAAAAATGCTGTAATTATTAATACAGCCAGAGGTGGAATAGTTAATGAACTAGATTTGGATAAGGCACTAAATGAAAATATTATCTTAGCAGCTGGTTTAGATGTATTTGTTGATGAGCCCATTAACGTTACAAGTCCTTTATTGAAAAATAAAAAAATTATTCTTTCTCCACATACAGCAGCATTGACTAATGAGTGTAAAATAAGAATGGCAAAGGAAACTACGCAAAACATCATTGATTTTTTTGAGAATAATTTGAATAATTCAATGATTGTTAAAATCTAATTTAAATTCTTGCATTTAGGTATTATTTTTTTTAGTTTCATTTAAAATGTTATCTTCATCGAATATAGTTTTAGAAGCAAAAAATATCAGTAAATATTTTGGAACAATTACTGCACTTGAAAATGTAAATTTAACCGTAAAACAAGGTGAATGCTTAGGTGTTGTAGGAGATAATGGTGCAGGTAAGTCCACATTAATGAAAGTTTTGTCGGGACTTTACAAACCAAGTAATGGTTCTTTATTTTTTGAAGGCAATGAGCAAACGTTAAACAGCCCAAGAGATTCACAAAACCTAGGGTTAGAAATGGTTTATCAAGACCTTGCACTAGCTGGAAATCTTCCAATAGGAGAAAATATTTTTTTAGGTCGTGAGCCAACAAAAAAATTTGGTTTTTTAAATTTGCTTGATTTTAAAAAAATTAAAGAATTATCTGAGGCACATTTAGATAAATTAAAGATCCATGTTAAAAGTGCTGAGCAGAAAGTTGAAGAACTCTCAGGAGGACAAAGACAAGCAATAGCAATAGCTAGAGCAACAGCATTTAATTCAAAAATTGTAATTATGGATGAACCTACAGCTGCTTTAGCAATTAAAGAAGTTGGTAAAGTTTTAGATTTAATAAATAATTTAAAAAAAATTGGCGTAAGTGTAATTATAATTAGCCATAGGATGGATGATATTTTTGCTGTTTGTGATCGTGTAATGGCATTATTTCAAGGAACCAATTTCGCAGAGTCTAAACTTTCTTCTACATCAAGAGACGAAGTTATAGGTTGGATAATGGGGAAAAAATAAAATGAATAATGATAAAAAAAATCAAAGTTTATTTTTAAAAGTAATTCCATATTTAGATCGATACGGAATTTTAATATTGCTTTTATTAATGGTTCTAGCCTTACATATTATGCAGCCTGATGTTTTTCTTTCATGGAGAAACGTGACTAATGTTTTTAAACAAATATCATGGCAGTCAATGTTGGCATTAGGTGTCTTTATGGTCATTGTTACCGCTGGTATAGACCTTTCTGTTGGATCTATAATGATGCTTTCTTTAATGATATTAGCTATCGTAGCTAAAGCTGGTATGCCCTGGTATGTAGTAATTTTAGTACCTATGCTAGCTGGGTTATTGTGCGGTATGTTTAATGGTTTAGGTATTACACTTCTTCGAATGCCCCATCCTTTTATTATGACTTTAGGTACTTTGTATATTTTTAGAGGAGTAGGAAATCTTATTTCTGGCGGTGTTCCAATAAGTGGTTTTACAGATGAGGTACGATACGTTGGACACGGTCGAATAGACTTAACATGGCTTGGGCTAGAAGAGTCTCAATATCTACCAGTGAGTTTAGTATTGATAGCAATTGTTTATTTTATTTTTTGGGTATTTTTAAATCATTCTAAGATGGGAAAGTGGATTTATGCAATTGGAGGCAATCCAAATGCTGCTCGGGCATCTGGCATAAATGTAAATAAGATATTAGTAATTGTTTATTCACTTTGTGGTTTTTTGTCAGGCATTGGAGCTCTAATTCTAGCTGGCAGAGCTGACTCTGGATATCCTAATGCCGGCCTTCAATCAGAATTAGATGCTATTGCAGCATGTATTATAGGCGGCGCAAGTTTCTTTGGTGGAAGGGGCACAGTTCTGGGAGTGTTTGCAGGTGTAATGATAATGGGTATTTTAAGAAATGGTTTAAACTTAATGGATGTTAGTGCTTTTTGGCAGCAAGTTTTGATTGGATCAATAATAGTAATAGCTGTTTATATAGACGTTTTAAGAAAAGATTTTGGTACAAGAAAATAAGTACACGCAAAAGTTGAAATATTTTATAAATTAAAAATATTATTAAGAAAAATATAGTTAAATTTTCACATTGAATTTCACTAGGAAATAATATTGTATTTCGTGCATAAATTAAACGGAGAGAAAACTATGAATATAACAAAAAAAATAAGTGTATTAATTACATCTTTATTTTTAGTACTAAATTTATCAACTTCATCTTTTGCTGACGGGCATTCAAAAAAAATCCTATTCAGTATAAAGGGACCTGGTTCAGGAAACCCTTTTTGGGCATCTGTTGAAAAAGGTGCTAAAGAAGAAGCTAAAAAATTAGGTGTGAAATTAATTCTAATTGCACCACCACAAGAAGGTGATGTTCAAGCACAAGTAAATCAATTGGAAGATCAAATTGCTAAAGGCGTAGATGCAATAGCTTTAGCTCCTTCAGATCCAAATGCATTAGCACCGATCGTAGATGATGCTATAAAAAGCGGTATACCAGTGGTGTTTGTTGATACAGCTGGAAGCAATAAAGGCGTAACATTTATTGGTACAAATAATAAAAACGGCGCAGAACTAGCCGCTAAATATATTTGTGATAATACTCCAAAAGGTTCCGATGTAGCAATTCTTACTGGTATCGAGTCACAATCAACTGCATTACTTAGAAGAGATGGTGCAATTAAAGGTTTTAAAGGATGTGGACTTAAACTAGTAGCAACACAAACTGCTGAATGGGATACTGCAAAAGGTAGATCAGTAACAGAGTCAATTCTTGTTAAAAATCCAAACATTAAAGCAATTTTTGGTTCAAATGACAACATGGCTCTAGGTGCAATACAAGCTCTTAAAGATGCTGGCATGAAAGACGTTGTAGTTGTTGGATTCGACGCTACACCTGACGCTGCTAAAAGCATTTTAGCTGGAGATATGACTGCAACTGTAGCTCAATTCTCTTATAACATGGGTGCTTATGGTGTTAAATATGCTCTTGATTTAGCTAATGGAAAAAAAATTGACCCAAATATTGATACTGGAACTCAATTAGTTACTAAAAAGAACGCAAAAGACTTTAAATAGTATTTAACTATTTTGTAAAAAGGGTGGAATTTTGACTCCACCCTTTTTTTTTATATATTATAATAGTTTATATGCTTATCAAAATTAATCCAGTTTTAAGCCCTGAGCTCTTATTTGTATTAAGATCAATGGGTCATGGGGATAAATTAACTTTAGCAGATGCAAATTTTCCTGCGGATACAATGAACAAAAAGGTGATTAGATTAGATGGTGTTAGTATTCCAGAAGCTGCAAAAGCTATTCTTTCAGTGTTTCCACTAGATAGTTTCCTTGTATCACAAGGCAAAGTAGCGGTGAGTAGAATGGAAGTAGATGGAAAACCTCAGGAATTATTGGAATCGCATAAGGAGTTTATTAATATTGTTAAAGAAATTTCAGGTCAAAATTGGAAAGTTGGATCAATAGAACGTCAAAGTTTTTATGAGGAAGCTAAAAAATCTTACGCGATAGTCACAACAACTGACGCAAGACCATTTAGTTGTTTTGTTATGTCTAAAGGAGTAATTAAACCAGATGGTAGCGTCTGGGTTCTTGACAAATAATGAAATCCATTTGTATTTTTGGAATATTTGTTGCTGACTTATGTTTTTTTAGTCATACGATACCAATTAGAGGTCAAACTGTCTTAGGAACGAAACACTTAGTGGGACCTGGAGGAAAAGGTTCTAACCAATCAATTGCAGCAGCCAGATTAGGAGGAGATGTAAGATTTATAACTAAACTCGGAGTAGATAATCATGCTGATATTGCTCTTTCTCTTTACAAAGACGCTGGCATAAACACTAATACAATTGTACAAGACCCAAAACTTTCGACTGGAGTTGCGGGAATAATGATAGATGAAAAAACTGGTGATAATATTATAAATGTAGTTCCAGGTGCAGCTGCGCATTTAAGCAGTCAAGATATAGATAAAAATAGAAAAGTACTTAAAAATTCTTCAATTTTTTTAACTCAACTTGAGACACCATCACTAGTAACTAGTTATGCTTTAGGAAAAGCAAAAGAGTTAAATAATCTAACAATATTAAATCCAGCTCCTGCTGCTAAAATTAATGATAATGACTTTAAATTAATCGATTTTTTTACACCAAATGAAAAAGAAGCTGGTTTTTATCTAAACAAAAATATTGAAACTAATAATGACGTAGAAGAAGCAGCGGATGAGTTACTACAAAAAGGTATTAATAACATTGTAATTACTCTTGGTTCTAAAGGAGTTTATTTTGCTAACAAAAAAGAAAAATATTATGTAGGTGCATTTAATTTAAAAACAGATGTAGTTGACACAACTGGTGCAGGTGATGCATTCAATGGTGCATTTGCTTATGCTTTGGCTAATGAATATCAAAATAAAGAAGCGTTAATTTTTGCAAATAAAGTAGCTGGTATATCTACAACAAAATTAGGTGCAGCTAACTCTATGCCAACAATTGAAGAAGTTAATAACTATTGATTGATCATCTAGTAATTTCAAAACCACAATCTAAAGCTATTTTTCTTAAGTGATTAAAACCGATTTTTCCATACTCAAATGGGTTTGCTTTTTTGGGGTCTTGTTCAGCTTCTACTACTAGCCAACCTTTATAATCTAAATCTTTTAAAACTTTTAAAAAATTTTTATAATTAATACACCCATCACCTGGTACGGTAAATGCTCCTGAAAAAAAAGCCTCAATAAAACTTAAGTCATCTTTAAGCGCTATATCTAAAATATCTTTTCGTATGTCCTTGCAGTGAACGTGATATAATCTTGTAGAATAATCTTTTGCAATTTTTTCAAAATCACCACCAGCAAACATCATGTGTCCTGTATCAATTAAAAGCTTTACCGTATCTAAAGTGTTATCTATAAGTCTTTCAGTATCTTCTTGCGATTGAACCACTGTACCCATGTGATGGTGATAAGCTAATGGAACTCCACTGTCTTCCATATATTTGCTGATTTCATTTATTTTATCATAAAAAATTTTCCATTCATCATTATTTAATATTGGTCGTTTAGAAAGAGGTATTTTTGCTTGTCCTTGTATCGAACCAGAAACTTCAGCAACCACCATGCACGGTGCGTCACATTCCTTAAAAAGATTTAGTTGATTTTTCATAATCAAAATCTCTTCTTTAACAGTGTTTTTTAATAAATTAGCTCCATACCAACCAGAACACAATTTAAGATTTTCTTTTTTAAGTTTAGGAATTAACTCACGAGAATTTTTTGGAAACTTTCCACCAGCCTCTATACCAGAAAAACCGATTTCATTAGTTTCTTTTAAACACTGTTCCAGTGTAGTATCTCCACCTAATTCTGGAAAGTCATCATTACTCCAAGCGATTGGTGAAACTCCAATTTTGATACTCATAATGTAAAAATATTTTTAACTTGTTTTTAAAATATATATATTATTAAATAAATATACCTCAAATGAAAAAAATTTTAAAATTAGGTATAGTAGGTGGCGGTCCTGGCTCTTGGATTGGAAATATTCATAGAATTGCATCAAGAATTGATGGAAAATACAAAATTTGCGCTGGTTCATTTTCACGTAATTTGAAGATTAGTAATACTTTTGGAGCTTCATTAAATTTAGAAAAAAATAGGTGCTATTCAAATTATAAAACTATGGCTAATACTGAATTTAAGAGAGACGATGGAATTGATATAGTAGCGATAATGACTCCTCCTGGAAGTCATCAAATTATAGCAGAATATTTTATAAAAAAAAATTTTCATGTAATTTCAGACAAGCCATTTGCTGCAACATATACACAGGCTAAAAAACTTTATTCAACAATTAAAAAAAATAAAAAAATTATTTATGGTCTCACACATAATTACTCAGCTTATCCAATGGTAAGAATGGCAAAAAAGTTAGTTAGAGATAAAAAAATTGGAGATGTTGAGTTTGTTAATGTTGAATATGTCCAAGATTGGTCAAAAGGCATAGTTGTAAATAAAAAAAATTCCAAAAAGATTTTTAGATGGAAATTGGATAAAAAAATTGTTGGCACCTCTGCTGTTCTTAATGAAATTGGGACTCATGCATATCATCTTGCAAATTATATAAGTGGTCTTAAAGGAAATTCATTATTTGCTGACATGAAAAAATATAATAAAAATATTAATCTAGATAATAATGCTCAAGTACTTCTAAATTATGAAAATGGTGCAAAAGGTTTGTTGTGGACTTGTATCTCAGCAAGGGGAGGAAATTACGGCTTAAGGATAAGAATATTTGGGTCAAAAGGTAGTTTAGAGTGGGTTCAAAATGATCCAAATTATTTAAAATTAAATCCTGCTAAAGGAGCTGTAAAGATTTTAGAAAAAGCCTTTCACGAAGCAGATTTTTCTAAAAATTTTGCACGTGTAAAACCTGGGCATCCAGAAGGATATGTGGATGCTTTTGCTAATATATATAGTGAAGTAGCCGATCATATAAATTCTAAAAATAAAAAAAAAGAATACTATTATCCGACTGCATATGAAGGATTATTAACTGCTAAATTCATTCAAACTTGTGTAGATTCATCTAGACAAAAAAAATGGCTTAAATTTTAATGATTAATGTAGCTTTATTTGGTTTTGGAAGAATTGGGCAAATGCATGGTGAGAATTTATTTAAACATCCAAAATTTAATCTTAAATATGTTTACGATAAAGATATAAAACTTGCCAAAAAAGCAATTAGTAAATTTAAAACTACTGTCATAAAAAATTATAAAACTGCATTGAAAGATAAAGAGATCCACGTTATATTTATAGCCTCTTCAACTGCAACACATATTAATTTTATTAGGGAAGCAGCTGCTTATAAAAAAACTATATTTTGTGAAAAGCCTCTGGATTTAGATTTAAATAAAATTATTAGTTGTAAAAAATATATTAAAAAATTTTCACCACGAATACAAATTGGCTTTAATAGAAGATATGATCCAGGTCATTATTTTTTAAAAAATGCAATAGACAAAAAAAAAATTGGTATTCTTCAAAAAATCATCATAACTTGTAGAGATCCAGCTCCGCCACCTTATTCATACCTTAAAACTGCAGGAGGTATCTTTAAAGATATGATAATTCACGATTTCGATCTGATTAGATTTTATTTAAAAAACGATCCTATTTCAGAAGTGTTTGCTACAACTAGTGATTTGTCCGAGCATGCAAAACTATTTAAAAGTGTAAAAGACTTTGAAATAGCTACTGTCGTTTTAAAGTCTAAGAAAGGGGTTCTCTGTACTATTAATAATGCAAGACATTGTACTTATGGTCATGATCAGAGAGTAGAAGTATTTGGAACTAAAGGGATGTTAATATCAAACAACAAAAGAGATACAGAGATAGAACTAAGTAATAGCAATGGCTCAAATTTAAAAACTAAATTATTAAATTTTTTTATAGAGAGATATAAGGAGGCCTATTATTTACAACTACATGATCTGGCAGGCTTAGTTACTAAGAAAAAGAAACCAAGAGCTGATTTCAATGATGGCCATCAAGCTTTAATCTTAGCTATAGCAGCTGCAAAATCATTAAAATTAAAAAAAATTGTCAAAATAAATTAGTTATGCAAATAGGTATCGATGTAGGTGCTACAAAAATTGAAAGCGTTGTTTTAGAGGATAATGGTAAGGAACAACACAGATCTAGAACTGACTGCCCTAAGGATTACAATCTTATACTATCTACAATAAAAGAAATTAACATTAAATTAGAAAATACATTTAAAAAAAAATTACCTATTGGAGTGTGTCATCCTGGTATTCACTCACCTCAAACAGGATTGGTGAAAAATGCACCAAATTGTTTTTGGCTAGAGAAGAAACCCTTTCAACAAGATTTAAGAAAACTATTAAACAAAGAAGTATTTTGTGAAAATGACGGAAACTGTTTTGCATTATCTGAAGCAATTGATGGTGCAGCAAAGCATTACAAAGTAGTTTATGGTATTATACTGGGGTCAGGCGCAGGAGGAGGTCTTGTAGTTGATCGAAAAATTGTTTCTGGACCGAATGGTGTTGCTGGTGAATGGGGACATAACCAACTTCCTTATTTAGCTTCTAAAAAAGAACAACTTGATACTAAATTGTACAGAGAAGCTGAAGTTGAAAGTTTCATATCTGGTTTATCTTTAGCAAAAAAATTTAATAAACAATATGAAAAAAATTTGAAAACAAATGAAATTTTTGATCTTTATAGAAAACATGATCTTCAGGCTATTAAGTTTATTGATAATTTTAAAATTAATTTAGCAATGTCTTTATCTACAATTATAAATATTCTAGATCCAGATGTTTTTATTTTTGGTGGAGGTGTATCTAATGAAATTGACTTTCTAAATGAAATACAAACTTTAGTCAGTAAATATGTTAGTGGTAAAGAATATGAAGGTGTTTTTTTAAAACCAAAATATGGAGACGCGAGTGGAGTTCGAGGAGCGGCTAGACTTGGTCGAGAATCAAATTTCTAAAATAAAATTATAGGTAAGGTTGATTTTAAAATTTATTGATCAATAAAGAACTCTATATATTATTGATTATAAATCTTTTTTTCAAAATTCAACTAAAAATTGTATTTGAATATACTGCTTTCAATTTTTATTTTACTACCTATAATTTATTTTTTTTTAATAAAGAAATTAAACAAAAACAAAAAAAAGGGAGAAAATGAAAAAAATAATAATTGGTTTTTACATCTTTTTAATGCCTAGTTTTGTAAATGCAGCTCCAACTGCAGAAGTTCTTCATTGGTGGACTTCAGGCGGAGAGGCAAAAGCATTACAAGTTTTAAAAGATGACTTCGCTAAAGCAGGAGGCGTATGGAAAGATATGCCTGTCGCTGGTGGTGGTGGAGATGCAGCGATGCAAACACTTAAAGCAAGAATTGTTGCAAATGATGCACCTGCTGCAGCACAAATTAAAGGTCCTACAATTCAAGAATACGACGATGAAGGTGTGGTAGCTCCTTATAACGTTGATGCAGTAGCAAAAAAAGAAGGATGGGACAAACTTTTAAGTAAACAAGTAGCTAGTCACATGAAGTGCGCTAATGGTAAATCTTATTGTGCAGCTCCAGTAAATATTCATAGAATTGATTGGTTCTGGGCAAACAAAAAAGTTTTAGACTCAAATGGTATTAAAATGCCAAAGTCTTGGGCTGAGTTTAATAATGCAGCAGATAAGCTTCAGGCAAAAGGAATAATTCCTTTAGCTCACGGTAGCCAACCTTGGCAAGACGCAACAGTTTTTGAAGCTGTAGCTCTTGGTGTTGGTGGAAACAGCTTCTACAAAAAAGCATTTGTAGATCTTGATCCAGGTACTTTAAATGGTTCTACAATGGTTAAAGTTTTTGACCAGATGAGAAAACTAAAAGGTTATACGGACGCGGGATCTCCAGGAAGAGACTGGAACGTTGCAACTGGTATGGTTATGGAAGGTAAAGCTGCATTCCAAATTATGGGTGACTGGGCAAAAGGTGAGTTTGCTGCTGCTGGAAAAAAACCTAATGTAGATTATATGTGTTCTCCAACTCCATCTAAAAATGGATACCTTTATAACGTTGACTCATTTATTTTTTACAAAAATGCTGGAAATGACAAAGTTGAAGGTCAAAAACTACTTGCAAGTTTAATGATGGGAAAAAACTTTCAAAGAGTTTTTAATGAATACAAAGGTTCAATTCCTGCAAGACTAGACGTTTCTATGGACACATTTGATTTGTGTGCAAAAAAATCAAATGCTGATCTTAAGAATGCTGGTAAAAAAGGTGGATTGTTACCTAGTTTTGCTCATGGTATGGCATTAAGAGGAGCTCAAAAAGGAGCTATTCAAGATGTTGTAACAAAGCATTTCAATTCTGATATGTCTTCAAAAGATGCTGCTAAACAACTAGCATCTGCTGTTAAGGCATCTCTATAAAATAAAGTCTTAAAATAAAACCTGCGCTGTCTAAATTTGGCGCAGGTTTAATAATAATTTTGAAATATGTTCTGGTTAAAGAAAAATTTACCTAAAATAGTTCTATCACCTTCTCTTGCACTACTAGCATGGTTTGTTTACGGATTCATTTTATGGACAGCATATATTTCTTTTACTAAATCAAAGATTTTACCTAAATATGATTTTTGGGGTATAGGCCAATATATAAGATTGTGGAGCATGGACAGATGGCACACAGCTGTAACAAATTTAGCAATATATACAGTTTTATTTCTTGTATTGTGTATAGCTATAGGAATTGTTCTTGCTATTTTACTAGACCAAAAAATTAGAGCTGAAGGTGTTTTAAGAACTATTTATCTATATCCAATGGCTTTATCTTTTATTGTAACTGGCACTGCTTGGAAATGGGTTTTAAACCCAACGCTAGGTATTGAAAAATTTTTTATAGATATTGGATATGAAAATTTTACATTTGATTGGCTTGTGACTCCAGGAATGTCCATTTATTGCATTGTAATTGCTGGTGTATGGCAATCTTCAGGGTTTATTATGGCAATATTCTTAGCTGGTTTAAGATCTATAGATGATGAAATCTTAAAAGCCGCAAAAATTGATGGAGCAGGCATATTTTCGATTTATTCAAAAATTATTTTACCGATGATGAGACCTGTATTCATGAGCGCAGTGGTTATACTGGTTCACCTTTCAATTAAAAGTTATGATTTAGTAATTGCTTTAACATCTGGTGGTCCAGGTACATCTTCGGATATGCCTGCTGTGTTTATGACCCAGTATGCATTTAATAGAAGCGAAGTCGCGCTTGCTTCATCAAGCGCTATGATGATGTTTTTAACAGTTACAGCTATTGTAATTCCTTATTTATATTCTGAATTGAAGAGAGAAGATGGAAAAAGATAATTTGAAATTAAAAGATTTAGAAAGATCTTCAAGAATAAAAAGAACTATTTATAGGTGGATTTTATTTATAATTTTAGGGATCTTTGCCTTATATTATATTTCGCCACTCTATGTTATGCTCGTAACATCATTTAAATCTATAGAGGAAATAAGACAAGGTAATTTATTTTCATTACCGACTAGTATAAATTTTGATGCATGGATAATTGCGTGGCAGGGGCAAACCTTCAATGAAACATCAGGTTTAAAGATGGACGCCGGAAATGTATTTTTAAAAAATTATTTTTGGAATTCCATGAAAATGGTTGTTCCAGCAGTTTTAATTTCAACTATTTTAGGTGCTTTGAATGGTTATGCTTTAACAAAATGGAGATTCAAATATGATAATATAATTTTCTTACTTTTTTTGTTTGGAACGTTTATACCATACCAAGCAATTTTATTACCAATGGCAAGAACTCTTGGGATTTTAGGTTTGTCAAATTCGATAACTGGATTGGTAGTAGTTCACGTAATATATGGTTTATGTTTTACAACTCTATTTTGCAGAAATTATTATGTTTCAATTTCCGATGAAATAATAAGAGCAGCAAGAATTGATGGAGCTGGTTTTTTTACTATATTTTTTAAAATTTTATTGCCTATTTCATTGCCTATTTTAGTTGTAACTGTAATTTGGCAATTCACTCAAATTTGGAATGATTTTCTTTTTGGTGCGACTTTTTCTTTTGGTGACGCTGCACCTATTCAAGTTGCTCTAAATAATATGGTTTTAACTAGTACAAGTGTTAAAAGATACAATGTAGATATGGCTGCAGCTATTATTGCTGGCATCCCTACATTAATTGTTTATGTATTAGCTGGAAAATATTTTATTAGAGGACTTACAGCAGGGTCAGTAAAAGGATAAAAAATGGCTACACTAAAAATAAATGATATAAATAAAAATTTTGGAAAGACTGAAGTTTTAAAAGGTATAAACTTAGATATCGCTGACGGTGATTTTTTAGTGTTACTTGGGCCTTCTGGTTGTGGAAAATCAACATTGCTAAATACAATTGCTGGTCTTGAAATATCTAATAGTGGTGAAATATTAATAGACAATTATAAAATAAATGAAATGGAACCAAGTGATAGAGATATCGCCTTAGTCTTTCAATCGTATGCGTTATATCCAGCTATGACAGTAAAAAAAAATGTAACGTTTGGTTTAGAACAAAGAAAAATTTCTAAAGAAAAAATTGAGGATTCGTTAACAAATGTGGCAAGTTTACTGCAAATAGAAAAACTTTTAGAAAGAAAACCCTCACAACTTTCTGGAGGTCAAAGACAGAGAGTTGCAATGGGTAGAGCTTTAGTGAGAGATCCCAAAATATTTTTATTTGATGAGCCTCTTTCAAATCTTGATGCTAAATTAAGAGTAGAAATGAGGCGAGAAATAAAAAAATTACACCAAAAATTAAAAACAACAATTGTTTATGTTACTCATGATCAAACTGAAGCAATGAGTTTAGGCACAAGCATAGCTATTATGAACCATGGTGTTATTCAACAATGTGATAAACCAGAGATGATTTACAAAAAACCCCAAAATGTATTTGTTGCTGATTTTATTGGTTCACCATCAATGAATTTAATAAAAGGTCGCTTAATTAAGGAAGGAAGTGACTATTCTTTTGAATGTATAAATTCAAAAGGTGACTCAAAAATACCAATTCGAAATTATAAATTTTTAAATAAAAATGTTATAAATAGTCAAGAAGTAATTTTTGGAGTAAGACCAGAACATATGTATTTATCAAATAATAATCTTAAAAATCAATATCAAATCAGATTGAAAACAATACTTAGTGAATATATTGGACACGAACAAATAATCACATTTAATTATTTTGGACAAGAGTTACTTGGAAAATTTCCTTCGTCAAATAATATAGAAATGAATAAAGAATTAAACTTATTCTTTGACTTAGACCAAATATCATTATTTGACCTAAAAACTGAAGAAAGATTGTAAATGAAAGTAAAATATTTTGATTTAGAAAATAAAAATGTATTTATAACAGGTGGAGGTTCTGGCATTGGCGCTTCGATTGTTGAACATTTTTGCGAACAAAAGAGTAAAGTTTTTTTTGTAGATATAAACGAAGAAGAATCTCAAAAGCTGATTAAAGTATGTACTAATAAAAAACTTTCTATTCCAAATTTCATTAAATGTGATCTAAAAAATATTAAAGAAACACAAAATATTATTCACAAAATTATTAAAGAAAATGGACCAATTCAAATATTAATTAATAACGCTGCTAATGATACACGGCACTCTATTGATGAAGTTACAGAAGAATATTGGGAAGATAGAATTAATACTAATTTGAAACATTTCTTTTTTACTATTCAAGCAGTAAAAAAAAGCATGATCGAAAATTTAGGTGGGGCAATTATTAATATGGGTTCTGTCTCGTGGATGATGGGAGAGGGTGGTATGCCAGCTTACACCACTTCTAAAGCTGGAATTCTTGGTATGACTAGGTCTTTTGCTAGAGATTTAGGTCCATATAATATCAGAGTCAATTCAATAGTACCTGGGTCTATAGCTACAGAAAGACAAATAAAAATGTGGCTTACACCTGAATATAAAAAATTTATTCTAGATAGACAGTGTTTGAAGCGTCAATTAACACCTGATGATGTTGCTCAAGTAGTTTTATTTTATTCGTCAGAACAATCATCAGGCTGTACAAATCATTACTATATGGTTGATGCTGGAATAATTTAATTATTGCTTAAGAATTTAATAATATTCTTACTTCTGCATCTGAAAAAAATTTAGGTTTTTTGCAAGTTGTTTTAATTTCTTGTGGCACACCTGTCTGCGAAGCCTTCATAGTAGAATCTATTATGTCTAAAACATGTAAAGCTAATTCTCCTGAGCATCTATGTTCTTTTTGTTTTTGTACACAATAGGCCATTTCTGATAACCCAACACCTCTGTAGTTTGCGTTTGTAGAAGATTCATTAGCTCTGGAGCTTTGATTTGTAATATTAATTTTACCAAGCTCAAGTTTATCTGTTTTGTGCTCATTCCATTGTCCTTCTGGACTTTCAGATACAAAACAAGAACCACCAAACATATTTGGATCTGGAACTATAATTGATCCTTTAGTACCATAAAGCTCTATGTGGTTTCTTTGATGTATTACCACATCAAACGATAATGTTATTTGTATAATTGTTTCATTTTCAAACTGAATTGTCGCAAGATATGTGGTAGGGCAATTTACTTTAAATTTTTTTCCTTTTTTAGAGCCAGTACCTATTTCTCTTTCCTCTAAAACTTTTATACATCTTCCTTGAACTTGTTTTGCAGGACCTAATAGATTTACTAGAGTTGTAAAATAATAAGGTCCCATATCTATTACTGGTCCACCTCCCGGGCTCTCAAAATGTGGTTCCGGATTGGGATGATAAGACTGTAGTCCAGGATATGCAAAAATGGCATTTCCTAATTTAATGTCTCCAATTAATTTACTGTCTATGAGTTCTCTCGTTTTTTGAATTCCACCACCTAGAAAGGTATCAGGTGCACACCCTAAATATAGTTTTTTTCCTCTAGCTTTATTTAAAAGTTTTTTTCCATCTTCAAAATTGACAGCTATTGGTTTTTCACTATACGTGTGTTTACCAGAGTCTAAAGATTTGTTTGCAATTTCATAATGAGCTTTTGGAATGGTAAGATTTAAAATTATTTCAATTTCTTTATCTTTGAACATTTCATCGACTGTTACAGCCTCAATATTATAAGTTTCCGCACAACTTTTTGCTGAACTCATATTAATATCTGCACATTTAACTATTTTAAAGTTATTAAAATATTTATGGCCTCTAAAATAAGTTTCTGCTATATGACCGCATCCTATTAGACCTACCTTAAAAACTTTGTTCATGAAAATTTAAAGTTTAGATACCTTGTCTCTGTTTTTTTTTGCCCTCTTGATGGTCTTTAAGTGCTTTTTTATTTTCTGTACTAGATGGAATTTGTAATGTGGGGCTTTCCCAAAAAGCAGAACCTTCTATCCATTTATAACCATCCGTTTTAATGGAAATAACATATGTATTTTTTGATTTTTGTGCTCTTTTAAATGCTTCTTCTAATTCAGGTATAGATCCAACATTTTCAGCATCAGCGCCCATACTTTGAGCATGTTTTGCAAAATCAACAGGTAATAAATTAGAATTCTTTGAGGAAGCAAGCAAACAATTAAATTCTTTACCACCTTTATACAATTGAAGACGATTAATAACTGCATGACCACCGTTATCACAAACAATAATAATCAACTTATGATCAGTTATAACTGCGCTGTAAATATCTGAATTATAGAGAAGATAAGAACCGTCACCTACAAATGAAACAACTTCTTTGTCAGGATTTGCCATCTTAATCCCTAAAGCTCCAGAAATCTCATAGCTCATACAACTAAAACCCCATTCACTTTCATGAGTATTAAGTTCTCGTGGTCGCCATACTTGAGCAACTTCTCCTACTAAACCACCGGCTGCTGTAACAGCAATATCTGTCGAATTTGAATTTCTGTAAATTGCTCCGACTGTTTGAGCATAACTTGGTAATTTTTGATTAGTTGGCCCACTTTCTTTTTCAATATGCTTGTCCCAACTTTTTTGTTCAGAAACAGATTTTTTATGCCAATCATCCGGAGCTTTCCATGCACCTAAAGCTTGGGATAGTTCTAGTAAAGTAACTTTAGCATCTCCTACAATAGCCTGTGCCATATGTTTATTTGCATCAAATTTTGCAGTATTTATTGATACTAATTTAAAATTTGAATTTTCAAAATTAGCCCATGATCCAGTTGTAAAATCTGCAAGTTTAGTTCCTATAGCAATAGCTAAATCTGTTTCTTTTGATAAATTGTTTGCAGCTTTTCCACCAAGTCCACCAATAACCCCCGTATAATGTGAATGATCCTTTTTTAAAGTAGAGTATCCCATAATCGTCTGTGTAACAGGTATGTTATGGTTTTTTGCAAAATTACTTAATTCTACCATTGCATCAGAATAAAAGACACCTCCACCAGAAATAAGAATAGGTTTTTTAGATTTTTTTATTAACTCTGCTGCTTCTTTAATTTGAAAATCATCTGGTCTAGGTCGTCTAATATTATGAATTTTTTCTTTAAAAAAATCTTCTGGATAATCATAAACTTCACCTTGAACGTCTTGACACAACGATATGCAGGCCGGACCACAGTCTGCAGGATCTAACATGATTTGTATTGCTTGTGGAAAACTTTGAAGTATTTGTTCTGGTCTAGTTATTCTATCAAAATATCTGGTCACAGGTTTAAATGCATCATTTGCAGTAATGTTTGGGCCATTAAAATGCTCAACTTGCTGAAGAACAGGATCAGGCATTCTATTTGCAAAAGTGTCTCCTGGTAGAAAAAGAATAGGTAGTCGATTACTCATAGCGACAGCTGCAGCTGTTAACATATTAGTTGAACCAGGGCCTACAGAAGATGTCGCTATAAAAATTTGTTTACGTCTTTTTGCTCTTGAATATGCAATACCAGTTAACGCCATGTTTTGTTCATGATGACCTCTCCATGTTGGAAGTTCTTTTCTATTTTCTTCTAAAGCTTGTCCTAAACAGGCAACATTGCCATGTCCAAATATACCAAAAACACCTGGGAAAAGTGGTGCTTTTTTTCCATCTATTAGTATTTTTTGCGATATTAGATATTTAATTATAGCGTGAGCACAAGTTAGTTGAATTGTTTTCATAATTTTATTAAATTGCAAATTAATTAAATAACTTCAATTAAGCAATAACAATTTTATGTACGAAAAATTTGGTCAATTCATAGACGGTAAATGGCAAAAATCTGATAATGGTGAAACATATGATGTTATCAACCCTGCAACAGAAGAAGTTTTAGGAAAAGCATCAAAGGCTTCTGAAAACGATGTTAACAAAGCTCTAAAATCTGCAGAAAAGGGTTTAGAAATCTGGAGAAAGACTCCACCATGGGAAAGAGCAAAAATTATTCGTAGGATTTCAGATCTTATGCGAGAGCGATCAAATATATTAACAAAATGGTTGACACTAGAAGTTGGAAAACCATTAGCAGAAGCTGCCGGTGAAGTAGGGGGCGCTGCAGATATTTTTGAATGGAACTCAGAAGAGACAAAAAGAATTTATGGTCAGATTGTAGAAAGTAGATTTGAAAATACAAGGATGTATGTAAAATATAGTCCTGTAGGTGTCGTAGCTGCATTAATACCATGGAACTTTCCTATTATTTTGGCTTCACGAAAAATTTCAACTGCATTGGGAGCTGGTTGCGCTGTGATTTGCAAACCAGACATAATAACTCCCGGTAGTGTGATGGAATTAATGAATATAATAAGGGATGCAGGTGTACCACCCGGCGTTGTTAATTTATTATCTGGTGATCCAGCTGGAATTTCTTCTCAATTAATATCTTCTGATATAGTTAAAAAAATTTCAATTACGGGCTCAACAAGAGTTGGAAAACTTATACTTAAACAAGCTGCTGACAAAGTTCAAAGAGTTACAATGGAATTAAGCGGACATTCTCCATTTATAGTTTTTGATGATGTAGACATGAACAAAGTTACTGATATGGCAATTACAGCTAAATTTAGGAATAATGGACAGGTTTGCATTTCTCCTAACAGATTTTATATTCATGAGTCTAAAAAAGATGAATTCACAAATTTAATGGTAGCTAAAACTACAAAATTAAAAATAGGGAATGGTCTTGATAAAGATACAATTCTAGGACCACTTACAACAGAAAAAAGATTAGAGGAGATTGAAACTTTGGTTGAAACTACCAAAAAA
The DNA here is from genome assembly GCA_016777565.1 of Pelagibacteraceae bacterium. Classification (GTDB taxonomy): domain Bacteria; phylum Pseudomonadota; class Alphaproteobacteria; order Pelagibacterales; family Pelagibacteraceae; genus Pelagilacustribacter. The sequence goes on along the minus strand of JADHRF010000014.1, from coordinate 3,456 downwards.
GAAGGCGCTAAAATTTTATGTGGAGGTAGAAAACCTTCCGGTTTTAATAAAGGATATTATTATGAGCCTACTATATTTGATGAAGTTAAAGATAATTTTACAATAATGAGACAAGAGCCATTCGGTCCACTAGTTCCAGTTTTAACATTTAAAAGTATGGATGAAGTAATAAAAAGAGCTAATGATAATGATTTAGGTTTAGCTAGTTATGTTTATACAAATTCATTAGAAAAAGCCCATAAAGTTTCTGAAAGAATGGAAACTGGTACATGTGCTGTTAACACGCCAGCTGTTGCTTTTGCGGAAGTTCCTTTTGGAGGTATGAAACAAACAGGCTATGGAAGAGAGGGTGGTTCTATGGCTATTAAAGATTATCTAAACATCAAGTATACTCATTTTGGTATAAATTATTAATTGTGAGAAAAAATAATTTAAGAAAATTAATTCAAGAAAGGAAGCCAATTATCAATGGCTGGCTTCAAATACCTCACTCATTTTCCGCTGAAGTTATGGCAAAACAAGGTTATGATTCATTAACGATAGATATGCAACATGGTGTGATTGATTATCCGAATGCACTTCAAATGCTTCAAGCTATATCAACTACAGATGTAATTCCAATGGCAAGAGTAAACTGGAATGAACCAGGTCAAATTATGAAAATATTAGACGCTGGCGCTTATGGAATTATATGTCCAATGGTAAGTAACAGAAAGGAAGCAGAAGCTTTTGTTCAAGCTTGTTTGTACCCACCAAAAGGTTATAGGAGTTTTGGTCCTATTAGAGGATTATTATATGGTGGAGCTGACTATGGAAAATATGCAAATGATGAAATTTTAAAATTTGCTATGATTGAGACTAAAGAAGCTCTCTCTAATTTGGATGAGATCATGTCAACAGAAGGACTGGACGGGATTTATATTGGTCCTGCTGATTTAAGTTTAGCCGTTGGTTCAGAACCAAGCTTTGACATACCTGAATCAAGTCCAGTGTTCAAAGTCATACTAGAAATTCTAGAACATGCGAAAAAAAATAATATCATCCCTGGAATTCATAATATGAGTCCTGAATATGCTGAAAAAATGATCAAGCTTGGTTTTAAACTAGTAACTGTAGGAGCAGATCAAAGATATATGTCTGCAGGAGCAAAGGCCGCTGTAGATAAAATAAAAAAAACTAGTTCTAAAGATAGTTCAAAAACTTACTAAAATTCAATGAGCTATTACGTTTATATGCTCAAATCTATAGAAAAAAAACCAGTGACATATGTTGGCTACACATTAGACATAAAAAATAGAATCAAACTACATAATAATAGTAAAGGAGCCAAATTTACAAGAGGGCGAAAGTGGAAGCTTATTTATAAAGAAAAATGTATATCAAAAAACGAAGCAATTAAGAGAGAATATTATATAAAGAAAAATAGAAAATTAAGAAATAAAATAAAAAATAAATTAATATGAAAATATCTATTTTGTTGCCATATAAAGAAAATTTTTCACCAGAATATCCTGGAGCAGTTTCTATATTTTTAAATTCTGTAATTAATTTAAGCAGATATAAAAAACATATAACTGTCTATGGTAATACTTCATATAAAAAAAAATATAATATTAAATATAAAAATATTGAAATTTCTAACAAAATATTAGGTCTTGGAAGCCAAACTAATAAATATATTAATAAATTCGTTCAACTAGAGAATAAAAAAAAATCAGATATTATAGAAATACATAATAGGCCAATTTATGTTCAGTTGTTGCCAGATAATGACACTAAAAAGGTTCTATATTTTCATAACGACCCATTAAGTATGAATGGATCAAAATCAATTGAAGAAAGAGAATATCTTCTTAAAAAATGTAAAAAGATATTATTCAACAGCAATTGGTCTAAAAATAGATTTTTATCAAAGCTTAATGAAATCTACGCAAGGTCGGAGAAACTCTCAGTTGTGCACCAAAGCACAAGTAAACAAAACGTAAGTTTAAGTAAAAAAGAAAATATAATAACTTTTGTGGGAAAACTTAATAAGGCAAAAGGTTATGATGTGTTTGGCCGTGCTATCGTTAAAATTTTGAATAAATATAAAAATTGGAAGTCAATTGTAATTGGGGACGAAGAAAGAGAAAAAATATATTTTAAACATAAAAATTTAAATATACTTGGCTTTCAAAATCATAAAAAAGTAATTAATATATTTAAAAAAACAAGTATTTCTGTGGTTTGCTCAAGATGGGAAGAACCATTTGGAAGAACAAGTCTTGAAGCTTCAAGTGCTGGATGCGCTGTAATAATTACTAATCGCGGAGGTTTACCAGAAACAATAACTAATGGTTTAACTATTGAAAATCTTTCCGAACAAAATGTTTATGAGTCAATTAGAAAATTAATTGAAAATAAATCATATAGAAAAAAATTACAAAAACTTTCATTAAAGAATTTTATTTTAACCAATAAAAAAGCAGCAAATATTATTGATCAATATCGAGATGATATAAATAATAATTATTCAAAAAAAATTGAATTTAAAAAACTTAAAATTTTACACATTACTAATTTTAACGAAAGACATAATGGAAGGCTTTTTTATAATACAGGAAGAAGACTAAATAATGGATTTTTAAGATTAGGTCATAGTGTTCTAGAATTTAGTGATAGAGACATAGTCAGCTATTACAGAAGTTTAAATGATATAAAGGGGTCAAAAAAATTAAATAATAAATTAATTCAGGTAATAATAAACTATTTACCAGATATGATTGTTTTAGGACACGCAGATTTAATCGACTATAAAACATTGAAATTTATTAAAACTTACTATCCTAAGATTAAAATATGCCAATGGTTTTTAGACAGGATGGACTCTGAATGGAAAAATAATTTAACAAGATTCAAAGATAAAATGAATTTAATGGACTCAAATTTTTGCACAACAGACCCAAAAAGATTAAAGCTTAGAAAACACATACCACTTTATTATATGCCTAATCCTGTTGATGAGTCTTTTGAAAAGTTAAAAAATTATGAAAAAGATTTTTTATCAAAAGATGTTTTTTTCGCTATGAGCCATGGTGTTCACAGAGGTATTTTAAAAAAAGGAAAATTTGATATGAGAGAAAAATTCATAAACAAACTACAAAAATTATTACCAGATGTAAATTTTGATCTATATGGCATGAAAAAGCACCAACCTATTTGGGCAGATAACTTTATAAATTCAATTGCAAATAATAAAATTGGATTAAATTTAAGTCAGGGAAAGCCAGTAAAATACTATAGCAGTGATAGATTTGCTCAATTAATAGGTAACGGACTATTAGTTTTTATTGATGAAAAAACTAAGTTTTCAGATTTTTTAACAAATAGAGAAATCGTAACCTATAAAAATATTAACGACCTTGCGAAAAAAATTAAAAAATATTTAGATAATGACAAATTAAGAAAAAAAATAGC
>JADHRF010000001.1 GCA_016777565.1 Pelagibacteraceae bacterium | reverse complement strand
GGAAACTTACCTCAAAACTAGTTCTTCCTATAGAGCCGTAGTAGACCACTACGTTGATAGGCTGGATGTGTAAGCACCGTAAGGTGTGTAGCTGACCAGTACTAATAGCTCAATTGGCTTGATTTATGCACTGAAAAAATTTTTACTGTATTGATATTATTGTTAAAAAAAAGCTCTCAATAAAATGGGGGCTTTTTTTGTTTATAAAATAAGTATTGCTTAATTTAAAAAAAAAAAATACATTAATATTGTACTGAATAAGTGAGTGGGGAATCAATATGAAATTTATTGGCTGTACCTGCAACCGTAAAGTCGGAGCGCCACCCAGTATAGTCCGCTGTTGAATGAAGGCCAGGCAAAGTCTAATTCTACAATTTTAATTGCATCGGCATATTATTAACATGAAGCTATTTGCTTCATAAATTGATGAGGACTAGGCCGATATGAAAAAAACTTTTTTTATCTTTTTAACTTCTTTAACTTTAATCTCATTTAACAAAACTTTTGCTGAAAAAATTCCAACTATAGTGATCTCAGCAGGAAAAACCCCTCAATCTTTAAGTACTGTTGGTACTAACGTTACAGTCATTAGTGGAGACGCAATTAGAAAATCACCTGAATTTTTTTTAGGCAATATTATTGACGGAAGCACTTCTAGCACTAACACATTTCAATTGGGTGGTGATGGAACAAATATGGGCATTCAACTTCGTGGCTTAGAAAAAAGATATTCTACAGTTTATGTTAATGGAGTAAAAATGTCAGATCCGAGTACGCCAGATAATAGTTTTTATTTTCAACACATTATGAAAGATTCCATAGACAGAGTTGAAATTTTAAAAGGAAATCAGAGCTCTCTTTATGGGCCAAACGCAATTGGTGGAACAATACATATATTTACTAAAAAAGGTCAAGAAGGTCACCGATCTAACTTAAGCTTAGAAGGCGGATCAAATAATACTAAAAGTGCTTATTACTCTGTTGATGGAGCTAATGATAAAATAGATTATTATTTCGGTCTTAATAGGTTTTTAACTAGTGGGATTTCAGCTAGAAATGATGACGGAGAAAGTGATAAATACACAAATGAAAGTTTAAATGCTAATCTTGGATATCAATTCAATGAAAATTTTAGAATTGAAAATTCTCTAGGATACATAAACACTGATTTTAATTATGATGCGGTTTCACGATCTTCAGTGGACACCGTGGACAAAAGTGATGACATTATAGCAAATTATTCTCTAAGAATGATACACGATGGTGATAAAACTAATAATGTATTAACCTATAGCAAAATGTACAGCGAAAGAGATACAACTGAGACTACTGCAAAAAAACAAGGCTATTTTGGTTTTAGAGATGCAGTTAACTATACAGGAACATATAATTTTAGTTTAGATGATAGATTAGTTTACGGAGCAGAAGCTGAATTTGAAGCTGCAAGAATGGATGTAAGCTACTTTTTGGCGTCATCCCCTTTTACTCAACTGTATTTTGATGAACGTGCAGATGAATATATTTACTCTCAATTTGTTGACTATCAATTTAGGCCTTTAGAAAAATTATACGCTACAGCTGGGTTTAGAAGCGATGATCATTCTACTGCTGGAAGACAGGCGAGCGGTAGAACCACACTGGCTTATCGATTAGATAATGATAGCACAATAAGATCTTCTTTAGGTTCAGGAGTTAGGTTTCCAGCTTTATTCGATCTTCATTTCTCAGGTGCGAATACTGCATCTGGTGGTGGAGGCGGCACTCCTAATGATGGGTATAAGGGTCAGACAGTAGAAGATATTGGGCACGAAAGAGGAAACAGCTTTGATATTGGGTATGAAACTTATTTAGATAGATTTGATTTAAATTCGAATATTACTTATTTTTATTTAGAGCAAAAAAATGCCCTTACTAGTGATCTTAGAAATAACTTTAAAATGAATAAAACTAATACAATTAATACCAGCAAAGGAGTAGAGTTAGGTCTTGACTGGAAGCCTAAAGATAAAAAATATGGAGTAGATTTTGACTATACTTACACAAAGTCATTCGATGCTAACAATTGTAAAGCTGGCGGTTGCCACGTAAAATCTAGTAAATTAGGTGATGCAAAAGTTGGAGTACCACGAAATGCATTTGTATCTAACATTACGCACAATACTCTTCCTGGCTTAATAAATTCTGTGCAAATAAAATTTGTTGATGAAACAAGATATTTTGGGGATGGTAATAATAATTTTAAAGATGTAATTTTAGAGGATTATACTACAATCAACTTGACATCGAACTATCGATTATACGATAATTATGATCTTTTTTTCCGTGCAGTTAACATATTTGATGATAATTATGAGCAAGCGCTTGGATATTCGTCTGCAGGGCGTTCTTTTAATTTAGGATTTAAAAGAGTATATTAATTCTATAATATATTCCTTAAAAAACATTAGCAATATCAATAAAGTTAATTATGCTTAAATCGCCATTCAAAAAAAGAAAGCCCGAAGACTTTAGAATTCTAATGCTGTATCCCAACATTCAAATGAGCGGAGTGCTACCTCAGAGTATAGGTATATTTACAGCTCTGTTTAAACAGGAAGGATATCAAGTAGATTTGTTTGATTGTACGTTCTACCAAGACATTAACTTTGCTAATCTTGGCACTGCTGCTGACGATGCAAGAGATAAAAATAGATCACGTCCAGAATATGATAAGTCTGAGTTTGATAAAAAAAAACAGCCGAAGCTTGGGATTAAACAGGACTTCATAAACAAAGTACAAAGTTTTAAACCTGATCTTATTTTAGTTTCTGTTTTAGAAAGCACATATTTTTTGTCTATAGATTTGCTACATGCAGTTCCTGAAAAAGACAGAACATATAAAACGATGTTTGGAGGGGTTTTTGCAACCTATGCTGCAGAAAAATTAATCAAAAATGATTTTGTAGACTACGTTTGTAGAGGTGAAGGCGAAGATGCTGTTGTAGAAATGTGTAGAAAGCTTGTTAATGGTGATCGAATAGATAATACTTTAAATTTTACATTAAAAGGTGAGGGGAATATTTATAGAAATAATCTTAGAGCAGCTGTTACTCTTGATACAATTCCTATACCTGATTGGGATTTATTTGATCCTACTAGCATCTACAGACCAATGCAGGGAAAAATCTATAGAGCCGTAGGTCTCGAAACTCAAAGAGGTTGCCCATATACATGTACTTTCTGTAATTCACCATCAAATAATGTAATTTATAAAAATGAAGTAAGTAAAATTTTTCATAGAAAAAAATCTATAAAAAGAATTAAAGCTGAATTAGATTTTTTAGTAAAAAAATATGACGTAGATTTAATATACTTTGTTGTAGATACTTTTCTAGCAATGTCACACAAAGAATGGGATGAGTTCAAAGAATTGTATATGGACTACAAAATACCTTTTTGGATGAATACTAGAGCAGAAACTATAACGCCCAAAAGAGCTCAAGATTTAGAAGATATGAATATGCTAAGATGCAACATAGGCATAGAGCATGGTAACGCAGAGTATAGAAAAACGTATCTAAAAAGAAACGTCTCGGATGATCTTCAAATTAAAGCTTTTGAAATGATGGCTGACAAAAAATATACTGCAGTAGCCAACTGCATTATAGGTATGCCGGATGAAAATAGAAGTTTAATATTTGACACAATTAAATTTGTTAGAAAATTACCAAAAAACATTGATGCTACTGGAGCTTATGTTTTTGCTCCATATCATGGTACTCCGCTAAGAGACCTTGCTATTAAAAAAGGATATATAAAAGAAGAAGACATAGTTTCATTGTCTATATCAGCCGGAGGGCAAAGTATGCTGAACATGCCACAATTATCAAGTAGTGAAATTTCGGGTATAGCAAGAACGTTTGCTTATTATGTTAAATTTCCTGAGAGTCGTTGGAACGATATAAAAATAGCTGAAAAATTTACTCCTGAGGGAAATGAAATGCACGAAAAATTGGGCAATGAATTTGATGCAAAGTACAGAATTACAGATAAAAACTTAAAATCAGATGGCTTAGATCTTCATGATTAATATTAATCAAATACTCTTTTGTTTAGCCTAACTTTTATTATAATTCTTTAAATAGTTTTTAGCCTAAAAACTAAGCTTTGATAAATTTAACACGATAAAATTTATAAAGACTTTCAATTAATACTGAAAATAATAAAGTCGAAATTAAACTATAAGCAAAAAACGGTATTGCAAAAATAAAACAAGTATATAATCCAGCTAATGTATATCCGTACATTCCTGAAGTCCAAACACCAAAATTAGTAATTAAAAAGAAAATTAAAGCTCCAGTACAAGCTCCGAATAATCTAGTTTTAGTATTTTTAGTAAAAAATTGAGAAGCTAAACCAATTAACAAAACACTACCCCAAGTCCAATGAGTGCCAGAATGATAACCTATAATTAAATCAGTTATTGCAAAACTTATAATTAATGCTGGCAAAAATCTAATGCCAAGAAATACTGGCACATAAAAACTCAAAGCAATAAGACTAGTAAAATTTGGGGGATGTGGAATAAATCTACTTGCAGCTAACGATAAGAATATTCCAAAAAATATAAGAACATTTTTTTTCATATTCAATCTTTTAATAATATTTGATAATGATTGCAATAGTTATATTGATAAGCTAATCAATCATAATAAATGTACGACTTTCATTTTGATACGAAAAAAAAAATTTTAAAAGATCAGGAAAATTTTTTAATATTTGTAAAAAAACTTTTACCTAGATGGCTTAACGGAATACCGGACAGTGAATGTTTAGCTATATTTAGAATTTTGCAAAAAAGAAAAAAAAGAAAAAATACTGTAGCTTTAGAAACAGGATGTGGTGCAAGTACATTAGCTTTATTTTTACATTGTTGCCTAAACAAAACAAAGTTTTTTTCTTGGGACACAAATGGAAGTAAAGGTTCTTATCTTAGAACAATTATAAATGAATCAATTTGTCAACCGTTAAATGTTAACGTTAACGATGTCTGGAGCTTTATACCTTATTATAGTACTGACAAATATGCTGGAATTCAAATTTTAAAAGAATTAAATTTAAAATCTGACTTTGGCTTTTTTGATAGTTCCCATACACTGTCACAAGTTAAATCTGAAATCAGAGAATTTGAAAAAATCTCATCAAATGAATTTTATATAGCTTTGGATGATGCTTACTATAATAAAAAAAATGTTAACTTTACATTTTTAAACATCATAAGAACTAAACTTAAGCTTAAAAGAGTCAAAGAACCTCTAAATAATATTTGTTTGCCATTCTATGAAGAAGTTCAAAAATATTTAAGTAGTAAATACAAAAAAGTATTAAAGGTTGACGATTATTATAAAAAAAACTTTAACAAAGATGACTGGTTTAATTATTATAAGGAAGTTAAAGATTTTGGTATAAGTAGCTATGATAAAAAATTTTCAAAAAAAGATTTTAGCTCAAAAAAAAGTAAGATGTTCCATCGCTTTGATGCTTTTTTGGTAAAAAAGTAAAAAATTTAATTTTTTTTAAAATTCAACACAAAAAACCTCAAATTATCTGCTTTAAATTTTCTTTACCGTTCACTAATTGAACATTATAAGTATTAAAAAATTATAATAAATTTTATGTATCATAAAATATTCATCTCTAAAGAACTAAAAAAAAAATTAAACTCTAAGATTCTATGGTTAACGGGTTCTCCTAGAGGCGGAACAACTGTGATTGGCAATCTTATAGCATCCCTTAAAAATACAGAATATTTTTATGAACCAGGCATGTTCTCGGCAATACTACCAATGTTAAAAAAAATAAACACTAAACTTTTTATTTTTCTATTCGAGTCATATTTTTATCTTGAGTTAATTAAAAACGGATTAAACAAAAGGAATATAAATTTGAATTCATCAGATGAAAGTTTTTATCTAAATTTTAAAAATAAAAAAGATTTAAATTTAAGAAAAAGTTTTGATGTTCACAATAATAATAAGCAAAAAATACCAAATATAATAATTAAGACACCTAATTTTTTAAAAGAAATAATGTATTTAAAAAAAAATTATAATTTCAATGTAATCTTCGTAGACAGAAAACCACTTGAAGTAATTAATTCTTTGGTTCAAAAAAAATGGTGGTCTAAAAATTTGAACAGAAATCTCATAATTATAGAGTATAAAAAAAGATACTATCCATATTGGTTAAAAAAAAATAAATACAAATTTTGGCAAAGTTTAAATGAATATGAAAAATGTGCGATGCAAATTATTTATGAAAAAAAAACTCTTAAGAAAAATAAAAAAATTTTTGTAGTACATTATACAGATTTAGTTAACGATCCAAAAAAATTCATAATTAATATAGCAAAAAAATATAATATGCAGCTGTCAAAAAAAACTTTAAGTTTGTTAAAAAAAGTAAAAAAAAATAAAAAGAAAGATTTGTCATTTATAGAAAAAAGAATAAGGGTAAAAATTTTAAAGCAGCTATATAACTAAATTTTTTAATGAAAAATAAACTTATAAAAGAACTCGAGGACGAGAGTATATCTATTATTAGAGATAGTTATTCGCACTCTGAAAATCCAATATTTCTTTACTCTATTGGAAAAGACTCTAATGTTTTGTTAAACTTAATAAAAAAAAGTTTTTACCCAGCTAAAATTCCATTTCCATTAATGCACATAGATACAAAATGGAAATTTAAAGAGATGATCAATTTTAGAAATCGTATTGCTAAAAAATTTAATATAGATTTGATCGTATATACTAATGAACAAGCTAAAAAGCTTCACCCTCAATTAGATAAAAATTATACTCATGTTGCTAAAACTCAAGCCCTGAAAAAAGCTATTGATTTAAATAATTTTGATTTTATATATGCTGGTGCTAGACGAGACGAAGAGTCTAGTCGTTCAAAAGAAAGAGTAGTTTCGCTAAGAAAAAATAATCATTATTGGGATCCAAAAGATCAGAGACCAGAAATCTGGAAATTATTTAATTATAAAAAAGAGAAAGGTGAAACTTTTAGAATATTTCCGCTGTCTAACTGGACTGAATTAGATATTTGGGAATACATTAAAATTGAAAAAATTGAAATTCCAAGCCTTTACTATGCAAAAAAAAGGGAAGTCATAAATCATAAAAATCAGTTAATTATGGTTGACGACAATAGATTAATTATAAGTAAAAAAGAAAAACCCTTATTAAAGAAAGTTAGATTTAGAACTTTAGGATGCTATCCGTTATCGGCAGCAGTTGAGAGTTCCGCTGACACAATAGAAAAAATAATCAAAGAAATTAAAATTTTAAAAATGTCTGAAAGACAAGGAAGACTAATAGATCATGATGATGCCTACAGTATGGAAAAAAAGAAAATTCAAGGTTATTTTTAATGATTCAAAAGAAAATAGTAGTTTGTGGAAGCGTAGACGATGGTAAATCAACTTTAACAGGACGAATATATTTTGAAACAGGCAATATAAGCCTTGATCAAATTGAAAAAATAAAAAAAATATCAAAAAAAACAAAAAGAACCAAGGAAAGTTTAGATTTAACTTTTTTCAATGACGGTTTAGAAGACGAAGTAGAGCAGGGAATAACAATTGACGTTTCACATAAATACTTAGACTACAAAAACCAGAGATTTATTTTTCATGACAGTCCAGGTCACAATCAATATACTAGAAACGTAATAACAGCAGCCTCAGAGTGTCAAATCGCAATAGTATTAATTGATGCAAGTAAAGGAATATTAGAACAAACCAAAAGACATATACAGATTTTAGATTTTCTGCAGATCAAAAATGTAATATTTGCTTTAAATAAAATTGATTTAATCAAATATAATCATAAAAATTACTTACAAATTCTCAACGAATTAAAAGAATATATTTTTGAATTTAAATTTAGTAATCCTTTTTTTGTTCCAGTTTCGGCTTTGCAAGGAATTAATATAGTAAAAAACTCATCTAAAAAAAAATGGTATAATCATAAAAGTATTTTAAATATTTTAAAAGATATAAAACTTAAAACTATCAAAGCACACAATTTTTTTTCTGTTCAAACTATTCTTAAACATAGAGACAAAAGGATATATTACGGAAACGCAAGTGGAAAAATTTTAAAGAACGAAAATATCTTAATTCTTCCCTCTCAAAAAAATTGTAAAGTGACTAATGTTTACACTGGTAATAAAAATAAAAAATATTTTTTAAAAAAAAATCAAACATCATTAGAACTAAGTGATCACTTTGACATTGGAAGAGGTAATATTTTTACTTGGAAAAATACAAATTTAGAGTCAGGTGATTATTTTAATTCAAAAGTAGTTTTAACATCTAAAGATTCTATCTACAAAGGTCGTGAGTACATCATTAGAATTGTAGACCAAGAAGTACCGGTTATTATTACAAAAATAAAAGGAGTAATAGATGTTCACAATCATATAAAGAGGAAATCAATGCTTAACACTAACGACTTTGGTATAATAGAATTTCAAACCAGAAAACCAATAATTTTTTCAGAAAAAAAAAAAATTGACGAATTTTGTAGATTTATATTTATAGACAATATTACTAATAATGTAATTGCTGCAGGTAAAATTAACTTTAAACTGCGTAAATCAGAAAAAATTTATCCTGTAGTTAGTAAGGTAACAAAATATTTAAGATCAAAAATAAAAAAACAACAACCATTTTGTATATGGTTAACCGGAAGATCAGGCTCAGGTAAATCAACTTTAGCAAACAAAATTGAAGAAAAGCTTCTTGCAAGAGGTTTCCATACTTATATTTTAGACGGTGATAATATTAGATCAGGTTTAAATAATGATTTAGGTTTTAAATCAGATGACAGGGTAGAAAATATTAGAAGAATAGCAGAAGTAAGCAAATTATTCATTGACTCTGGATTAATTGTTATAGTTGCTGCAATCTCTCCTTTTGCTAGGGATAGGTTATTTGCAAAATCATTGTTATCAGATAAAGAATTTTATGAAATTCACATTAACACCCCATTATCAATTTGTGAAAAAAGAGATAAGAAAAATCTTTATAAAAGTTCTTCCAAAAATGAAAAATTTAATAATATAGGTTTAAAAGGAGTTTATGAAGATCCAAAACATCCTTTTCTGAAAGTTAGTACAGAAAAAGAAGATTCTAATGACATAGCAGATAAAATTTTAAATCAAATTTTAAACAAGCAGGAGGAATAAAAATATATTTCATTATTTACTTTATTTATTTAAAAAAACATGACATCAAATTCAAACAACTAAAAATTGTAAAAAAGATATAACTTTATACAAAAAAAATGGAAAAAAAAATTTTAAGAAATTGGGATCCCAAAGAAACAAGATTAAAAAATATTGAGAGAAAAGTACGAATACTCGATAGAGATACACAATTTTATCAAGGCGTTCCGATACCTAGTTGGATTGAGTTAAGCGTTATAGATGCATGTAACCGTACTTGCCCTTTTTGCCCCAAAGCGGATGATAGTATTGCTCCTAACAGTTATCAAAAAATGACAACTGTCCTTGTAGATAAACTCTGTATTGATCTAAAAAAAATTAATTTTGAAGGTGCTTTTTGTCTGAGTGGATATGGCGAACCGACCTTGCATAATGGAATTCATGAAATAATTTATAAACTTTCAGTCTTGGGTGCAGTAGAATTAATAACCAATGGTGACACTTTGACAGAAAAAAAAATCGTAGAATATTATGACTCTAATCTTAGTAAATTAATAATTAGTATGTATGATGGAGAACACCAAATTGAAAAATTTAAAGAGATGGAGAAAAAATCAGGCGTTCCAAAAGATTTTTTAGTTCTCAGGAACACTTGGTATAATAAAGAAGAAGACTTTGGACTGCTACTAACAAATAGGGCTGGAACAAATTCATACGGGAATCAGCCTGAGATAAATCCAAAAAGAAACTGTTTTTATCCCGCCTACACATCTGTAATTGAATGGAATGGTGATATTTTTTTATGTTGTCATGACTGGCAAAGAAGAATTTCTATGGGAAATGTTATGCAAACAGAATTTTATGAAATATGGAATGGGCCTATTTACAGGAAATATCGAAAAGATCTTTTAGCTGGCAACAGAAAAAACAAGCCATGCTCAAATTGTAATGCTAATGGTACAATACATGGTCACAAACATGCTAAAGATTGGAAAAAAAATTATAAAATATAAATATAATTTCACAAAAAGAATTTTTGTTTATAAATTATAATTTACTTAAATATGTTTGAAAATATTTTTTATTATTTAAGTCTCTTATTCAAGACAAAATATAAAATTAAACCTCCAAAGTCCTCAGAGGTACTCATATATGATCATGGGGCTGAACAATTAAATTTTTTAAATTTTGACAAGTGTTCAATTTTTTATAATAGAGGAGAAGAATTAAATTTATTTATTTTATTTAAATCAATATTTTTAAACGGTTTTTCAAATATAACACACAACTATCGAATTACTTATATAAAATACATAAATCCCAAATTTATTATTACCTACAGATGCGACAATAAAAATTTTTATGAATTAAAAAAATTTATAAAAAATACAAAAAATATATTGATACAATGGGGAAAAACAATAGAAGGCCATTTTAAATATTTTCAGAGTCTAAATAATGATTACGATGTTGACGAAATGTACTTGCAGGGAGAAGAAACTGCAAAAGTGTATTCGAAATATATTAAAGGTAAATGTTTTGCAATTGGAAGCCTTTCAAACAACCGAATAGTTTTTGATGATAATAATTCTATCAAAAAAAATTCTTTAGTTTTTATTTCACAACACAAACCAAAAAGACCTTTTCCTGAAATTGAAAGAATAATAATTAAATTTTTAAAGCGATATTGTTTAAAAAAAAATCTTACACTCTCAATCTCTACAAGGGTTTTAGCGTCAGATAAAAAAAATAAAAAACACTATGAAGCAATTTTAGGTCAATCAGACTGGAACTACTTTCCAAGAGAAGATCTTGGTGCTTTAGGAGACACTGCTCATTATCGCAAAGTACTATCCTCTGAATATATTGTTTCAATAGATTCTACTTTAGGCTACGAAGCTCTGAGCAGAAAAAAGAAGGTTGTTTTTTTCCCTTTAGGTTCTTACTCAAAGGAGTGGTGTAAAAAAAACTATGTCACTAACTTAAAAACAAAAACATATTGGATTCCTGAAAAATTTGGATATCCTCTAAACTTAAATCAGGAAGGAGAATTTTGGACAAGTGAACACGATGAAAAAAAAATGGAGGAAAAGCTGAACTATTTAATTAGTATAGATGAGAATTCATGGGATAAGCTATTAAAGGATATCGGTTTAGAAAAAATAATAAAATTTAACCCATATAATGAAGTATTAATTAAAAATTTAAAAAAGATAGGCGTCCCGCTTAAAAAAGACTATTAGATTTAATCTTAATTATCAAAATGTTGAAAAAAAAAATTAAAATACTTATTGTTGGCGGAACCGGTTTTATAGGCTACCACTTATGTAAAGCATGCTTGAAAAGAAATTGGTCTGTTACAAGTATCTCAATAAAAAAACCAAAGAAAACAAGAGCATTAAAAAAAATTAAATATATTTTATGCGATATAAGTAAAATTAATGAAATCAAAAAAAAAATTAATAGTGAATATGATTTTGTAGTAAATCTAGGCGGATACGTCGATCATAAAAATAAAGATAAAACTTACAAAAGTCACTATATAGGCTGTAGAAATTTAGTGAATTATTTTTTGAAAAAAAATATTCAACTATTTGTACAAATTGGCAGCTCATCAGAAAATTCAGGATTAAGATCTCCACAAACAGAAAGTTTGAAAGGAAAACCTGTCAATCACTATGGCAAAGCTAAACTTATGGCCTCTAAATATTTATTCAAAAAAAAAAATAAAGAATTAAAATTTATAATATTTAGATTGTATCAGGTTTATGGACCTCATCAGGATAGAAATCGATTTTTGCCACAATTAATTTCCGCATGTTTAAAAAGAAAAATTTTTGATTGTTCCGACGGCAATCAATTTAGAGATTTTTTATTCATAGAAGATTTAATCGCTGCTTTTTTTAAAGCATTTGAGGCTAAAATTAACAAAGGTAGAATTATAAACGTAGGCTCTGGAAAAAGCATGAAATTAAAAAAAATAATTTTAAAAATAGTCAAGTTATTCAAGGCAAAAACACCAAATTATGGAAAAATCAAATTAAGAAAAGATGAGCAAAAAGTAATTTACCCCAACATTATAAATGCCTATAAAATTTTAAAATGGAAACCAAAAACTACATTCAATCAAGGTTTAAATAAAACTATAAAATTCTATAAATTAGAGAACAATAAATAACATCATGTGTTCGTAGAACTTATAATTATTCTAAATTCTATTTAATAAAATAGCTCAAAAACCACCTAGCAAAAAAAGTAGGTATGTAAAGTTCAATAATTGAACGATTTATGGATAAACATCTTTACAGTTCAATATTTGAACGTTATAACCAACAATATGAATGATAATCATTTTAATATTTTAAGAAAAATTCATAATAAGTCATACTTATCTCAGAGAATTTTAGCAAAAGAACTTGGATGGAGCCTTGGAAAAGTTAACTACTGTTTGAATGAACTTAAAAAAAAAGGTTTGATTAAAATTAATAATTTCAAAAAAAATCCTAAAAAAACAAATTATTTATACTTTTTGACTGCGAAAGGAATAGCAGAAAAAACAAAACTTACGATAAAATTTATGAAACGAAAAATGCAAGAGTACGATGAGCTTCAAAAGGACTTAAATAATAAAAACTTTAAAATAGATAAGTAGAATAAAAATTTGATTGAATGTTAATGTTTGAAAATTCGCTTTAAAAATGAAAAAAATAATAATTTTAGGTGATGGTGGCCATGCAAAATCATGTTGCGATGTAATCGAGCTTGAAAAAAAATATGAAATATTTGGTGTAGTAATTGATAAGCATAAAAAAAAGAAAGTATTTAATAATTATCCCATATTAGGAACTGATAAAGATCTAAAAAATTTAAGAAACAAATGTGCTTATGCGTTTGTAGCAATCGGACATATTAAAGATAATTCTGTGAGAAAAAAATTATATGAACAATTGAAAAAATTAAAGTTTATTATTCCAAAAATTATTTCTCCGTTATCTTATGTTTCAAAAACTTCAAAAATTCTTAATGGAACTATAATAATGCATGGTGCCATAGTTAATGCGGGGTCGTGCATAAGTAAAAACTGTATAATAAATACAAGATCGTTAATTGAACACGACTGCATTATAGAAGAAAATACTCATATAGCACCTGGCGCTGTCATTAACGGACATGTTCATGTTGGAAAAAATACATTTATTGGTAGTAATTCTGTAATCAAACAAGAAATTGTAATAGGTAATAATTGCTTTGTTAATGCAAATTATTTTTTAAAAAAAAACTTAACAGATAATAAAAAGAAATTTTAATTTTTATGAAAATATTCGTTATTGCGGAAATAGGTGTTAATCATAACGGAAACATTCAACTTGCAAAAAAAATGATAAAAATTGCCAAGTTTTGCGGCGCCGACGCTGTCAAGTTTCAAAGTTTTATAGCATCAAATTTAGTTTCAAATCGAGCTCGTTTAGCAAATTATCAAAAAAAAAATTTTCATAAGGACTCTATGATTGAACTTTTAAAAAAATATGAACTTTCTAAAAAAGAACAAATTAGTCTTTTTAAATATTGTAAAAAAATCAAAATAGAATTTTTGTCTTCCGCATTTGATAATGAAAGTTTAGATTTCTTAACTTCGAAATTAAATGTAAAAAAAATAAAAATACCCTCTGGAGAGCTAAATAATGTACCACTATTAATTGATATAGCTAAGGCAAATAAAACTACTTTTTTATCAACTGGAATGGCAAATTTAAAAGAAATTGAAACTGCTATTAAAATTTTGACGAAAAATGGTCTTAAAAAAAATAAATTAACTATTTTGCATTGTAATTCCGCATATCCAACTCCAATTGAGGATGCAAACTTACGTTCCATTGTTTTTTTAAAAAAAAAACTTGGTTTAAAAATAGGGTATTCCGATCATACTTTGGGCTTAGAATCATCTGTGGCAGCCATTAGTTTGGGGGCAGAAGTTATAGAAAAACACTTTACATTAAATAAAAAAATGAAAGGACCAGACCACTCTACCAGCTTGACGCCAAAAGAATTTAAACAGATGATTTTATATATTCGAAACACTGAGAAAGGACTAGGTGTCTACAATAAGATTATTACAGAAAGTGAAAAAAAAAATATTAATTTCGTAAGAAAATCTATTGTTGCAAAAATAAATATCCTAAAAGGCGAAAAATTTGACGCTTCAAATTTAACAACAAAAAGACCAGGGAATGGTATTTCACCATTTAAATGGAAAAAAGTTTTGGGATTAAAAGCTTTAAAAAATTTTAAAAAGGATGAATTAATAGTTGTATGATTAAAAAAAAATTATGTGTTGTCACTGGTTCAAGAGCTGAATATGACTTGTTAAAGCCAATAATAAAAAAAATATCTAAAGAAAAAAATTTTAAATTATCAGTTATCGTTACAGGATCACATTTATCTAAAAAATTTGGTTATACGTATAGAGAGGTTTTAAAAGATAATATTAAAATTGAAAAAAAAGTTAATATATTAGGAATTAAAGATGATGAAGAGACCATTTGTAAATCTATTAGTAAAGGCATAAGTAAATTTGCAAATATTTTAAAAAGGAAAAAATATAATTTTATATTAGTTTTAGGAGATCGTTATGAAATTTTATCTTTTGTAATTAGTGCAGCTTTTTTTAAAATACCTGTAATTCATTTTTCAGGAGGTGAGATATCATCAGGATCAATAGACGATAATATTAGACACGCTATAACTAAATTCTCAAAATATCATTTTGTTTCTCATCAAATATACAAAAAAAGAGTGATACAACTTGGTGAAAATCCTAAAAGAGTTTTTTATGTGGGTAGCACTAGTCCTGAAAATATCAAGAAAGAAAAGTTATTAAATAAAAATGAATTAGAAAAGGATTTAAATTTTAAGTTTAAAAAAAAGAACTTCTTAATTACTTATCATCCAGTTACACATGAAAAAAGCTATGGTATAAACAATTTTAAAGTTCTTTTGAAAGTTTTAGAAAAATTAAAACATACAAGTATAATTTTTACCATGCCAAATTCAGACATAAAAAATAATGTATTTTATTTAGAAATAAAAAAATTTATTAAAAAAAATAAAAACTCAAAGTATTTTAATTCGTTGGGTAGAAAAAGATATTTTTCTTGCATCGCACATTCAGATTTAGTTATAGGAAATTCTTCAAGTGGAATTATTGAAGTACCAAGTTTCAAAAAACCTACATTAAATTTGGGTATAAGACAAAATGGTAGAATAGGAGCAAAATCAATTATAAATTGCGAGAGCGTTTCAAAAAAAAATATTTTAAATTCATTAAAAAAAATTCAAAGTGTAAAATTTAAAAAAGATTTAAAAAGCATCAAAAATCCTTATGAAAAATTAAATACCTCTAGTCAAATAATTAAAATTTTAAAAAAAATTACTAATGAACAAGAAATTAATAAAGTGTTTTTTGATCAACAATAAAAAAAATTAAAAATATGGAAAAAATTTTTAGATGTAAAAATTGTGTAACTTTATCAACAAGACCAAGAATTACATTTGATAAAAGTGGTTTTTGTTCTGCATGCCAGTGGGCAGAGGAAAAGAAAAAAATTAAATGGACTGAAAGAAAACTTCTACTTAATAAATTAATAAAAAATCATAGAAGTAATAAAACTTCATTTGACTGTATAGCAGCTGTAAGTGGAGGTAAAGATGGTTCTTATATTAGCTATAAAATTAAAAATAAACATAAAATGAATCCATTAACGGTTACTTTTAGACCAGGTTTAGAGACACCAATTGGGATTGATAATTTAAATTCATTTGTAAATAGTGGTTACAATCATATTCATGTTACTCCAGACACTGAAGCCCTAAGAGTATTGAATAAAATTGGATTATTAGAAATGGGCTTTCCTTATTATGGTTGGCTGATCGGTATTCATACTGCTGTAATTAGAATTTCAGTAGCAATGAAAATACCATTAATATTTTATTCTGAAGATGGAGAAGTTGAATATGGTGGAGATGCAAAACTTAAGTATAATGGTTTATATGGAATAGATTATCAAATCTCAAATTATTTGGAGTCTGGATACAATAAAGTCGTAGCCAAAGCAAAAAAAAAAGGTATTACAGACAAACAATTATATTGGTTTACTTTTCCTCAAAAAAAAGAATTTAAAAAATTTAAAATAACAATTACCCATTACAGCTTTTATGAAAATTGGGATCCTTATAGAAATTATATGATTGCCAAAGAACATTGCGGGCTAAAAGAAAAAGATAGTTTAAACGAAGGCACATACACTAATTTTGCTCAAAACGACTCTGATTTATTTCCTCTTCACATGTATTTCATGTACTTAAAATTTGGATTTGGTCGGACTACAAGCGATTCTGCTATTGACGTTAGAAGGGGTGCAATGTCCAGAAATCAAGCTATAGAACTTATTAACCTTTATGACAATTACTGCCCAGAACACCTTTTTGATAAATATTGTGAATACTACAAAATCTCTAAAAAAGATTTTTTAAAAAATATTGATAAATGGGCTAACAAGAAATTATTTGAGAAAAGGAAGGGTCGTTGGAGTCCAAAATTTAAAATAATTTAAAATTGATTAAAATGAAAAAAATAAAAATAGGTATTATTGAATCAGGCTTCGGAAACATTGCATCAGTAGTTAATGCAATAAAATATCTTAATTATAACTTTGAAGTAATTAAAAGACCAAAAAATTTAACTTCATTTAGCCAAATAATTCTTCCAGGTGTGGGTTCTTTCAACAAAGCCGCTAAGAGTTTAAAACAAAATGGTTGGTTTACTGCTATCAAAGAATTCACAGAAAAAGGCAAACCTCTCTTTGGTATTTGTTTAGGTATGCAATTAATGTTTGAAGAAGGAATCGAACATGGAAAAGCAAAAGGACTTGGACTGTTTAAAGGAAAATGTGAAAAATTTAAAAAAAATAAAAAATTTCCTATTCCTCATGTTGGCTTTAATATAGTAAAACATCAGAATACTAAAATTTGGAAAAATATTCCAAATTTATCTCCTTTTTATTTTGTTCATTCCTACAAAATTTCACCAAAAAAAAATGTTAAACAATCCACCACAAAGCATGGAGAAGAATTCATTTCTTTTATCGAACGAGACAATATTTACGGTGCCCAATTTCATCCAGAGAAAAGTCACAAAATAGGTTTGAAGTTAATTAGAAATTTTATTGAGGAGACTTACTAATGTTTAAAAGGATTATTTTTGCACTATTATATAGCAAGGGTGAATTTTATTTAAGTAGAAACTTTAGACTGCAAAAAGTTGGAAACGTAAATTGGCTAAAAAACAATTTTGGATTTGGTAAAACATGTGACTTTATTGATGAGCTTATTATAATAAATATAAATCCAAATCCTACAACCGATGATTTTAAAAAATATTTTAAAGATGTTAAAAAATTAAGAGAAAAAATATTTGTGCCAATCACTTTGGGTGGAGGCGTTAGAACAATAGATAATGCAAAACAGTATTTTGAAAATGGGGCAGATAAAATTTTGATCAATTATCTTGCTCACCAGGGAAAACCTATTTGTGAAAAAATTTCGAATATATTTGGCGAACAAGCGATTTCTATAATGGTTGACTATAAGAAAAGTATAAATGGTGAAATACGCACATACATAGAATCAGGAAAAATTGAGTCTAAGTCACTAAAAAAATTTATTAAATCAGTTATTGAGTTAAAATTTGGTGAGTTAATTCTGAATTCTATTGATAATGATGGAACTGGATCTGGGATAGATTTAAAATGCTTAAACATGATACCAAAAAATTTTTTTAGACCCGTGCTTTTGATGGGTGGAGCTGGAAAACCAGAACATTTTAAAAATGGATTAAGTCATAAAAAGATTTCAGGTTTAATTACTGCAAATTTATTTAACTTTTTAGGAACCGGACTTCAGCAGGCGAGAGACTATTCAATTAAAAATAAAATTAAATTAGTAAAATTTAATAAAATTGAGGCAAATGTTTAAATTAAATAATTATACTATAACTGAAAACAAATCAGTAAAAGACGCTTTAAGGTTAATTGATAAAAATGGTGAAAAAACATGTTTTGTTATTAATAATAAAAAAGAATTAGTTGGTTCTGTAACTGACGGTGACATAAGACGAAAAATTTTAAAAAAAAGAGAAAATTTAAATCAAAAAATTTATAAATTTTGTAATAAAAAAACTACGTATTTTTTTCAAAACAAAATTAAATTAAAAAAAATTAAATCTATT
Organism: Pelagibacteraceae bacterium; assembly: GCA_016777565.1. Classification (GTDB taxonomy): domain Bacteria; phylum Pseudomonadota; class Alphaproteobacteria; order Pelagibacterales; family Pelagibacteraceae; genus Pelagilacustribacter. The sequence goes on along the minus strand of JADHRF010000001.1, from coordinate 78,966 downwards.
TTTTTAAAGAAAAGAATAGAAATTATTCCAATATTAGATGAAACAAAAAAAATAATCGATTTAAAATTTAAGTCAGAAATATTTCGCAGTATAAGAAAAAAAAAAAGAATAAATAAACAATTTTTATCAAAAGTAAATATTGTTATTATGGCAGGTGGTAAAGGACAAAGACTAGACCCGATTACAAGAATATTTCCAAAACCTTTAGTTCCCATAAAAGACAAAACAGCTGTAGAAAATATTTTAGATAGTTTTTTGAATTATGGAGCAAAAAAATTTTTTTTCACTCTTAATTTTAAGTCTGATTTAATTAAAGCTTATTTTAATAACAAACCAAAAGTAAAAAATAAAATAACTTATATAAATGAAAAAAAACCAATGGGTACAGTTGGTGGGCTAAATAAACTTATAGGAAGAATATCAAAAAATTTTGTACTATCAAATTGCGATGTAATATTTGATTTTAATTATGAGAACATGATTAAGCATCACATTAAATCTAAAAATGACCTAACTTTGGTGACTTCTAATCAATCTAGTACTATTCCTTATGGAGTGTGTGAAGTAAATAAACAAGGTGACTTAATAAAAATTATTGAGAAACCTAAGTATAACTCCTTAATTACAACAGGTCTTTATGTTTTTAACTCAAGAATATTAAGAATTATTCCTAAAAATAAATTTTTAAATATGAATAGTTTTATTGAAATACTTAAAAAAAATAATTTTAAAATTGGAACTTACAAAATAGGTCAAAAAAATTGGTATGATATTGGACAACTACATGAGTATAAAAAAAAATTGGAATTATTGAGTGTTTAAAAAAGTTTTAATTATCGGAAAAGGTTCTAGTGGTAAAAACCATTTTATAGCACTTAGAACTATTAATAGAAAATTTATTATTAAGAGTGTATCATCTAGAAAATTTTCAATTATTTTTGGAAGGAATTTGTCAAAATTAATTAAATTTAATCCAGATTATTTAGTTATAGCAACACCCTCTTCTGATCATTATAAATTTATTAAAATTATTGAGAAACTATTTAAAAATAAGTTTGTCCTTATTGAAAAACCTTTGTTTAATAAAAAATTTAAGCCATTAAACAATATAAAAAATAACTATTTTGTTGGTTATAATCTTAGATACCATGCAGTTTTAAGATTTATTAAAAATTATATAAAAAATAAAAAAGTTTATTTTGTCAAAGCAGAGTGCTTAACTTATCTGCCTGATTGGCGAAAAATAAATTATAAAAAAAGCGTGAGTGCTAGAAAAAAACTAGGTGGTGGAGTTAAACTAGAACTAAGCCATGAAATAGACTACTTATTATGGTTTTTTAAAGACTTAAAAATTTTATATAGTTTTAATAAAAAAATTTCAAATTTAAATATAAATTGTGACGATATCCTATCACTTAACGCAAGTGTAAAAAAGAATACATTTATTAATTTAAATTTAAATTTTTTTTCAAAGATTTCTAAAAGAGAAATTTTAATAAATGGAAAAAATTTTTCATTACTTGGAGATCTAATTAATAATAAAGTTGTCTTAATTAAAGATAATAAAAAAAAAGTTTTTCAATTTAAAAAATTTAATATTTTAAAAAGTTTTATTGCAGAACATAACGATTTAATAAAAAAGAATTATCAATTTATTTGTGATTTTAAACAAGCCATTAAAACACAAAAAATTTTAGATCAAATAAAGATTTCAGTATGAACATATTATGCAGTATTTGCGCTAGAGGTGGATCAGACACTTTAAAGAACAAAAATATTAAAAAACTTTATGGCAGACCTTTGATTGTGCACACACTGATAACAGCAAAAAAAACTAAAATTTTTGATAATATTGTTGTGTCATCAGATTCAAAAAAAATAATTGATATCTCAAAAAAATATGTTGATTACACAATTAAGAGACCTTCTAGTTTATCTCGTAATAATTCTCCCAAAGTACCAGCTATAAGACATGCTTTAATAAATTCAGAAAAATTTTTTAAAAAGAAATTCGATATTATTATAGATTTAGATGCTACTTCTCCACTAAGAACTACTAAAGATATTAAAGGTGCTCTTAATACTTTTTTAAAAAATAGAAATTCAAACTTATTAAGTGTTTGTAAGTCTAACAAAAATCCATATTTTAATATGGTTGAAAAAAAAAAAAGAAAGATAAAAATAGTAAAAAATTCAAAGATTAATTTTTATACCAGACAAGATGCTCCAGAAATATTTGATATTAATGCATCTATTTATATATGGAAAAGATATAATCTATTAAAAATGAATAATATTATAAACAAAAAAACAGGAATATTTATAATGCCAAAATCAAGATCAATAGACATCGATGATTATTATGATTTTGAGTTAGTAAAGTATTTTTTTAAAAAAAATAAAAATATATGAAATATTCAGAAAAATTTAAATTAGAGAAAGAAATCGCATTTGTTCTGGGAGGTTCAGGCACAATTGGTAACGAAATATGCATTGCATTAGCAGAAGCTGGTGCAAAAGTTATAAATATAGATATCAAAAACAACAAGCTAATCAAAAATGAAAACAATGTAAAATTTGAATATTTCAATATTAAAAATCTAAAAAATTTTGAAAATTTCTTAAAAAAGATTACGCTTAAGCATGGTATTCCAAAAATTTTTGTTAATTGTTCTTACCCTTACGAAAAAAATTGGTCATCAAGTTCTTTTCAAAAGGTTTCTCTAAATTCAATTGTTAATAATACTAATTTACATCTTAACTCATATGTATGGAGCGCCCGTGTAATTGCTGAACTTATGAAAAAAATGAAAGTTAAAGGTAAAATAATTCAATTAGCTTCCACTTATGGAATGGTAGGGCAAGATCCTGAGTTATATAGAGGCATTAGCTTAAAAGAAAATGCAATCTATTCTTCAATAAAAGGAGGTATTCTAAATCAAACTAAGCAAATGGCAGCATATTATGGCCAATACGGAATAAGAGTTAATTCAGTAAGTCCCGGTGGCATCCAAGGTAAAATTGCGGGGAAAAAAAATAACCAATCTAAAAAATTTATTCAAAGATACTCAAAGAAAACACCACTAAAAAGAATGGGCAAGCCCTCAGATATTGCACCAACTATTATATTTTTAGCCTCAGATGCTAGTTCATATATTACAGGTTCGAACATAGTTATTGATGGTGGGTGGACCATAATTTAATCATATGTCAAAAAAATAATTTAAAATAAAAAAAATATAATGAAAAATATTGGATTACATGAGCCCTACCTAGTTGGAAATGAAGTAAAGTATCTTAAAAATTGCATACAAGCTAATTGGGTCTCAACATCTGGAAAATATTTAGAACTTTTCGAAAAAAAAATTAAAGAAATAACTAAGACAAAGTTTGCCATTCCAGTTTTAAACGGAACAATTGGACTTCATTTAAGTATGATATTATCTGGAGTTGGAAAAGATGAAGAGGTAATTGTTCCAACTATTACTTTTGTAGCAACAATTAATGCAATTAAATACGTTGGAGCTAATCCAGTTTTTATGGATACAGATCAATATCTAAATATAGATGAAGATAAAACTATAGAATTTATAAAAAATAATACAAATAAAAAGGGTAAATACTCAATAAACATTAAAACAAAAAAAAAAATTAAGGCTTTAGTAATAGTTCACACTTTTGGAAACGCTGCAAAATTTGAAAAACTTTACTCACTTTGTAAAAAAAAAAATATAAAAATTATCGAAGATGCGGCTGAAAGCCTAGGTACTTTTTATAAATTTAATAAATTCAAAAAAAAATACACCGGTACAATAGGTGATTTTGGTATAATTTCATTCAATGGAAATAAGATTGTCACGTGTGGAAATGGGGGAGTTTTACTTACACAAAACAAAAAATATTATAAACAAGCAATTCATTTAGTTAATCAGGCTAAAAATGATAACACGAGGTTTATTCATGACAAAGTTGGATATAACTATAAACTTTCAAATATTTCAGCTGCTGTTGGTCTTTCACAACTAGAGAAACTTAATATTTTTATAAAGAAAAAAAAAATTATTAGAAACTTATATAAAAATAAAATTAAAAAAATTAAAAACCTTGATATGTTCGAGTCACCAAATTATTCAGATAACAATAATTGGTTAAATTTGGTTAAAGTTGATGAAAAAAAATCAAAAAAAAAAGCAATAGATCTTATTAAAAAAATCAATCAGTTAAATTTTCAGCTAAGGCCGGTTTGGTATCCTAATCATTTACAAAAACCTTTTAAAAAGTGCCAGAGATACAAAATAAATAACTCTATAAAATTATTTAAGAGCTGTATTTGCCTTCCATCAAGTTCTTTTTTAAAAAAAAAACAAATTGAACTTATAGTTGATAGTCTCAAAAGATTCTTAAAATAAATTTGATGAAAAAAAAATTAATAATTTTTCTCTCAGAAATAAAAATTAGAAAATATGATATATTAAGATTTGACCTGGATGAGCTAGAGTCCAAATATGGATATAAAATCGAAATTCATGAATTAATCGAATATATCCATCCTGGTTTTTCTTCTATGTTTACAAATATTTACAAAAACAGGAAAATAAGAAGTTTTAAATCTTTTTCTTCTTGGAAAGCAAGAATCTTATTTCTAAAAAAAAATTTCAATAGTGATATTCTAATTATAAGTATAATTCCGTTAATTAATTTTAGAAGTTTAAAAATTAATTATTTTATTAACAAAAATAATTTTACAACATTAAAATACAGGAATATTACATTTCCAGTCTTTAAGACGAGTAAAAGTATTTTTTCTTTTATGTTTGAACCTAAATTGATATCTTTAGTTAAAATAAAACATTTAATTCAAAAATATTTTCTAACATTAGTTACAAAATATCTAAGTTTGTCGTTTAACTATACTGTTGTATTTGGAAGAAAAGACAAATCCCATATAAGGAAAAACAAATCCACAAAAATAATTTCAGGTAATAGCTTTGATTACAATATGTATTTAAAGCACAAAAATATAAAATACAAAAAAAGACAAAATTACGCTTTATTTTTAGAATCACCAGCGCCAATACATAATCAAGGAGATAGATATTTAACAGGCGATAGAAATTTTTTTGGTACGAAAAAAAATTGGCTAAAATCGATTAATAATTTTTTTGATTTTATTGAAAAAGAACTTAAAATCAAAGTTTTAATTGCACCACACCCTAAAATCAAACACTTAAAAAGATTTTCAAAAATTTACGATGGAAGAGAAGTTGTTGAAGAAGGTTTGTATCAAACTTCAAAAAATGCCAAATTAATAATTTCTCGTGACAGCACTGGTTTTGCTTACGCCGCTATTTATAAAATTTCTGCTATTTTTGTTTACAATAATGATTTATTGCAGAATAAAAAATTTTTAAACGATCAAGAATCTTTTGCTTCTTGTTTGGGATTAAAACCTGTAAATGTTGACAACAAATATTCAAAAAAAAATTTAGAAAAATTTTTAAAATTTGATAAAGAAATTTACAATAATTACGTACAAAACTATTTAACAACAAGAAAAGATGGCAAAAAAAATTTTGAAATAATCCATGAGAATATTTAAAAAAAAATAATGAAATTAAAGCATATTCTTTTAGTTGGTGGTGCTGGATATATAGGAACGTCTGTAACTGAACATTTACTCTCTAAAGGTTTAAAAATTACTTGTCTGGACTCACTGTTATATGCACAAAAAAATTCTATAAAAAAATTTAAGAGTAACAAAAACTATAATTTTTTTTTAGGAGATATAAGAGAGAAAAAATCATATAAAAATATTTTAAAAAACGTAGATGTGGTAATTATTCTTGCTGGACTGGTAGGAGATCCTATTACAAAAAAATACAGACAACTCTCAAATTCTATTAATTTATCTGGTATGAAAAAATTTATACTTGCATGTAAAAAAACAAAAAAACTAGATAGATTAATTTTTATTTCAACATGTTCTAATTATGGATTAAGTAGAAAAAAAAATATTATTTTCAAGGAAAACTCACCTCTAAAACCACTCTCAATATATGCTAAGCAAAAAGTTGAAATTGAAAAGTTTTTACTTTCATTCAGAAAAAGTGAAAACTTTAAACCTTGTATTTTAAGATTTGCAACAGCTTTTGGTTTATCTCCAAGAATGAGATTTGACTTAACAGTTAATCATTTTACAAAAAGTATATTTGAAAACAAAGAGTTAGAAATTTATGATGCTGAAACCTGGAGACCCTACTGTCATGTTAAAGACTTTGCGAGATTAATCTACATAGCTATCACTTGTAAAAGCAAAAAAATAGCATTTCAAGTTTTTAATGCCGGTAGTAGTAAAAATAATTTTAGAAAAATAGATATTATAAATAAAATAAAAAAAATACTCTTTGTTAGAAACATTGTATTTAAAAAAAATGATATCGATCAAAGAAACTACAAAGTTAATTTTGAAAAAGTAAAAAAAGTTTTAAAATTTAAAACAAAATTTTCTTTAGAATATGGAATTAAAGAAATTCAAAGAGCTATAAAAAAAAAGAAATTTAAAATAAGCAAGAGTCAACTAGGCAATTATTATATTCAAAATAATTAGAATTATGAGAAAAATATCTTTTATAATTTTTAAAATATTAAAATTTTTTGATTTCTTATTTGTTAAAATTCTAAAAAAAAGCTTTTTGTTGTGGTTTTCAGATTTTATAAGTACTGAGCAATATACACCCGTAGATATATTAAACAAAAAAACATATTTTTTTACGCCCAATCAAACTACTAAATGGAGAACTGATACACTATTCACAAAAGAACCAGAAACTATTGAGTGGATAGATAATTTTAAAAAAAACAAAAAAATTATTTTTTGGGATATTGGTGCAAACATTGGTTTGTATTCAATTTACGCAGCTCAACGTCATAACAACATAGACATTTTGAGCTTCGAACCTTCTACTAGTAACTTAAGAATACTTAGTAGAAATATTTCAATTAATAATTTAAACGATAAAATAAAGATTAATCAACTACCTTTAGGTGAAAATCAAAATACTAATTCAATTATATATGAGTCAGAATTCATAGAGGGTTGGTCAATGAATACATACGGTGAACCAATTGACTATCAGGGCAAAAGTTTTCAAAGTAAACAGAGTTATAGTTTATTTGGGACTAATATTAATTTTTATATAAAAAATAAAATATTTGACGTACCAAGTTATATAAAGATTGATGTTGATGGTATTGAACATAAAATTTTAAGAGGTGCAGATGAGTGTCTTAAAAGCGATAATCTTAAAAGTGTCTCTATAGAATTAAATGAGAATTATTTAGAACAATATAAAGAAGTAAGGCACATAATGAAATCATATAATTTTGAAATTAAACAAAAAAAACACGCAAAATTTTTTGATAAAAGTGAATTGTTTTCTAATACATATAATTATATTTTTGAAAAGAAATGAAATTAAAAATAATTGAAAATTTTTTAAACACAGAAGATTTAAGAAATCTCTGTTCTTTGAATTTAAATCTTGTTAAGCATAATGAAATAAAAGTTTATCAAAATATTATAACTGGAAATAATATTATGAAAAGTGATTGTATAAATCATGAGCTGTTAAAAGGTTTAAATGATCGTTATCACAAAAAAGCACTAGATATTCTTAAAGAACTAAATCCAGAAAAATTAAATTTATATGATTATTCAGAATTCTACATAATTGAAACAGGCTCGAATTACAAATTTCCAATTCACGACGATATACCAAATAAGCTCTTAAGTGGGGTAGTGTATTTAAAGCCCGAAAAAAATAGTGGAACTTTTTTTTATAAAAATAAGAAAGGAGATGAAAAAAAAGAAGTTGAATGGAAAATTAATAGAGCAGTGTTTTTTTCTAGAGCAGAGAAAGAAACTTGGCATTCTTATCAAGGTGACGGTAAATCAAACAGAATAGTTTTAGTATATAATTTAATGACAAATAAATTAAAAGATGTTTATAAGATAGAGGGAAGAAGTTATCTTTTTGGACTATTAAGATATAAGATTAATTATTATCTTTATAAATACTTTAAATTTACAATATAATTTTTAAGAGTTTATTATGAAAGTAGCCATACTAGCAGGAGGTCTTGGAACTAGATTTTCGGAAGAAACAAAATTTTTACCGAAACCAATGATTAAAATTGGTAAATATCCAATATTAATTCATATAATAAATTTATATTTAAAAAGTGGCTTCAACGAATTCTATATTTTGATGGGGTATAAAAGCAATGTAATAAAGAAATATTTTAAAAATTTTAAAAAGCTTAATAAACCATTTATTTTTAAGCTTAATAATAATTTCTGCAAAATAACACTACTTGAGACTGGAAAAAGAACAATGACTGGCGGTCGTTTAAAAAAAATGATTCCTTTTTTAAAAAATGATGAAAAATTTATGTTTACATACGGTGACGGTATAGCGAATGTTGATTTAAAAAAATTAAAAAAATTTCATTTAAAACATAACAAATTAATTACAGTTACCGCTGTAAGGCCACAAGCAAGATTTGGTGAATTAAAAATAAACAATTCTATTGTGACTGCTTTCAAGGAAAAACCACAAACTAGAAGTAGCTGGATAAATGGAGGTTTTTTTGTAGCTGATAAGAAATTTTTAAATTTTATTGATAGTCCTAAAACTATATTAGAAAAAAAACCACTAGAAATAGCTGCGAAAAAGAAGCAACTTATGGCATTTAAACACATTGGTTTTTGGAAATGTATGGATACTTATAGAGACAAAATAGTCTTAGAAAAATTACACAAAAAAAAGTTTTTTTAAAAATTTGAAATTCAAAAAAATGAAATCTAGAGATCCTTTAATAAGTATTGTTATAAATTGTCATAATGGTGAAAAATTTTTACAAAAATCAGTAAACTCAATTTTAGCACAAAGTTATAAAAATTTTGAAGTTATTTTTTGGGACAATAACTCTACAGATACAAGTAAAAAAATTATTAAAAATATTACGGACAAAAGAATTAGATATTTTAAAAGTGAAAAATTTAAAAAACTTTACGAATGCCGTAATTTGGCAATTCAAAAAGCCAAAGGCAAATATATCACTTTTCTTGATGTAGATGATTGGTGGATAAAAGATAAGTTGAAAAAACAAGTATCTTTTATAAAAAAAAATAAAAATATTAAGATTATATATTCTAATTTTTTTATTTTTAATCAAAAAAATAAAAAAAAATATCTTAAAACTAAAAAAAATCTTTTATCTGGAATGATAACAAAAAAAATTATAGACAATTATAATATTGGGATTCTAACCACCATGATTAAAAAAGATATTTTTAATAAATTTAAATTTAATCCTAAATATCAAATAATTGGTGATTTTGATTTTTTTATCAAATTAAGTTTAAGATACCCATTTTATGCGATACAAGAACCTTTGGCTTATTATAGAGATCATACACAAAATTTTTCTAAAAAAAAATCTAATCTCTATATTCAGGAACTAAAAATTTGGATCAAAAGTAATAAAGATTTTTTTAGTAAAAGAAATATTAATTTAACAAGTGTTTATTTTTTTATAAAAAAACTACAATTAAAATTTTTTTTGACATTTATTGGGGGATTAGCTCAAAAGTAGAGTGTCGCATTGACATTGCGAAGGTAGTTGGAGCGTTACCAACATTCCCCACCAACCAAATAAGCTACTATAAATAAGCAAACCGTACTATTTACTTTTTTAAGGAAAGCTCATATAAACCTCTTGCCTGGTAATTATTGCGAAGGGGCCACACCCGATCCCATTCCGAACTCGGAAGTAAAGTCCTTCAGCGCCAATGGTACTTTGTCTTAAGACATGGAAGAGTAGGACGTTGCCAGGCTAATACTTAGATCTTATGAAAATAGCTAGTTCACTAAAATCATTGAGAAAAAGAGACCTCAGCTCAAAAATTGTTAAGCGTCGAGGAAAGATTTACGTAATAAATAAAAAAAACCCAAGATATAAAGCTCGACAAGGTTAATAGCATGAGCGGTAATGATCATAAAAATACCTGGAAGGGTTTCACAAAGTTTGTATTATTTGGGACGGTTGCGGTGATGTTCCTCCTAGCAACATTGGCTATAACTCTGTTATAAAATTTTAAAGTGACTGTTGGATCAATTAAAGAAAATATTAAGATAGAAAGAAGAGTAGCCATTACTCTTGAAAGCGCAAAAAATATTATAGCACTAGGTTTAAATATCAACCTAGAAAAAGATTATGCTACTCATTTAGGAATTAGCGATAAACAATTTGAAGCATTAGGTGTAAAATTTTATGACAGTTCTTCAAAAGTAATTAATAATTCAAAATTATTATTAAAAGTTGACTGTCCTTCAGATGAAGAAATTAAATTTTTAAAAGAAAAAACTATTTTAGTTGGTATTTTTAATCCAGCAAAAAATGAAAATAAACTTAAAGAAATATTAAAAAAAAATATAAATATTTTTTCACTTGAGTTATTACCACGTATTTCAAGAGCACAATCAATGGATGTTCTATCTTCTCAGTCAAATTTAGCTGGCTATAGATCCGTAATAGAGTCAATTTATGAATTTGAAAAAGCAGTGCCAATGATGATGACAGCCGCAGGTACAGTTCCAGCGGCAAAAGTTTTAGTTATTGGAGCGGGTGTTGCGGGCTTACAGGCTATAGCAACAGCAAAAAGGCTTGGGGCCATAGTTTCTGCAACTGATGTTCGTGCAGCTTCAAAAGAACAAGTAGAAAGTTTAGGTGGAAAGTTTTTAACAGTTGAACAAGATGAAAATCTAGAAACCACAGGCGGGTATGCAAAAGAAGCAAGTGAAGAATTTAAAAAAAAACAAACTGATTTATTAAAAGAGGCAATGAAAAAAAATGATATAGTAATTTGTACCGCCTTGATTCCTGGCAGACCAGCTCCAAGAATTTTAAGTGAAGATCTGGTTAAATTGATGAAACCAGGTTCAGTTATATATGATTTAGCAGTTGAACAAGGAGGTAATGCGGCCTATTCAGAGATTGATAAAATTAATATTGTAGAAGGTATAAAAATTGTAGGAATTAAAAATTTAATGAATAAATTACCATTAACAGCCTCAAACCTTTATGCAAAAAATTTATTTAGTTTCATTAGAAATCTTTATAGTAAAGAAAAAAAAGATTTTATTATTAATCTTGAAGATGAAATTATTTTAAAAACATTAATTAAGGAATAAAAAATTATGGAAATAGATCCTTTTATATTTAGACTTAGTATATTTGTTCTTTCAATCTTTGTTGGTTATTTTGTTGTTTGGAGTGTAACTCCATCTCTTCATACACCATTGATGTCAGTAACTAATGCTATTTCATCTGTTATAATTGTGGGAGCAATAATTGCCTCTTTTAGTTCATCTAGTGGCGAGAGTATTTCATTTTCAAATATTTTGGGTTTTCTTGCAGTTGTTTTAGCGGCCATAAACATTTTTGGAGGATTTTTGGTTACCCAAAGAATGTTGCAGATGTACAAAAAAAAAGAAAAAAAGAAAAATAAATAATGTCAGCAAATCTATCTTCAATTTTATTCTTAATAACTGGAGTTTTATTTATATTAGCACTCCGAGGTTTATCATCTCCTGAGACCTCAAGAATGGGAAATTTTTTTGGTATAACTGGTATGGTATTAGCAATAATTGTTTCAATTTTATCTGTAAATATTTTATTTGCTAATTTATTATTCTTTATACTTGCCCTTTCTATTGGTGGAATTGCAGGTGGAATAATCGCTTTAAGAATTCCGATGACTGCCATGCCTCAGCTAGTTGCTGGTTTTCACAGTTTAGTTGGTTTGGCAGCAGTATTGGTTGCAGTATCTGCTTATTATAGCCCAGACTCTTTTGGATTAGGAACTTTTCAAAATATTAAAACTGCCAGTGTTATTGAAATGGGATTGGGAGTATCTATCGGAGCAATTACATTTACAGGATCAATAATTGCATTTATGAAACTACAAGGTCTAATGTCTGGATCACCAATAACTTTTCCTGGTCAACATTATTTAAATGCTATTTTGGGAATTTTAATTTTAAGTTTGATTATTTACTTAATAATAAATCAATCTTCACAAATTTTTTGGATATTAATTGTAGCCTCTTTACTAATTGGCTTTTTAATTATTATACCCATAGGTGGAGCTGACATGCCAGTAGTAATATCAATGCTTAACTCATACTCAGGCTGGGCAGCTGCTGGAATTGGTTTTACTTTAGAAAATACAGCGTTAATTATTACAGGAGCATTAGTTGGATCCTCTGGAGCAATACTTTCTTATATAATGTGTAAAGGTATGAACAGATCATTTCTTAATGTCATTCTTGGAGGCTTTGGAACTGACAGTTCATCTAGTGATACAAAAGACAGAACTGAACAAAAACCAGTTAAAAGTGGTAACGCAGAAGATGCTGCTTTTCTGATGAAGAATGCATCTTCAGTTATAATAGTTCCTGGTTATGGAATGGCTGTAGCGCAAGCACAACATGCTCTTAGAGAAATGGTAGACAAGTTAAAAAAAAATGACGTAAAAGTAAGTTACGCTATTCATCCAGTAGCAGGAAGAATGCCAGGTCACATGAATGTATTGTTGGCAGAAGCAAATGTTCCATATGATGAAGTGTTTGAACTTGATGATATTAATAATGATTTTGCAAATACCGATGTTGCATTTGTAATTGGGGCAAATGATGTAACTAATCCAGTAGCAAAAACAGATCCCAAGAGCCCAATCTTTGGAATGCCGGTTTTAGACGTTGAAAAATGTAAATCAGTCTTATTTGTAAAAAGGGGAATGTCGCCTGGTTACGCAGGAGTTGATAATGAGCTATTTTATAGAGATAATACCTTAATGTTATTTGCTGATGCCAAAAAAATGACAGAAGATATAGTTAAAAACTTAGATTAATGAAAAATGACACCGTCATCGTGATCCCTGCAAGATATGGTTCAAGTAGATACAGAGGTAAACCATTAGTAAAAATTTTGGGAAGAGAATTAGTTTTAAGAGTAGCAGATGTTTGTAAAAAAACTATAGGTAGACCTAATGTATATATAGCAACAGATAGTAAAAAAATCGCTAGCACTGTAGAAAAATCAAACTACAAATCAGTTTTTACATCAAGTAGTTGCCTAACTGGCACAGACAGAGTTGCGGAAGCAGCAAAAAAAATAAATGCTAAAATATATATTAACGTTCAGGGCGATGAACCACTAGTTAATCCAAAAGACATCAAAGCTATTATTATAGCGAAAAAAAAATTTCCTAACCATGTCATTTGTGGCTACGATAAAATTCATAAATTGCAAGACCCTAAAAGTTTAAACCTACCCAAAGTTGTAGTTAATTCAAAAAAAGAATTAATTTATATTTCTCGATCTTTAATTCCTGGATCAAAAAAAACTATTAAAAATAAAAATTATTTTAAGCAAGTTTGCATTTATGCGTTTAACAAAAGTGAACTTAAAAAATTTTATTTTTTAAAAAAAAAAAGTGAGATAGAAGAAATGGAAGATATTGAAATACTTAGATTTTTTGATCTAGGGATTAAAATTAAAATGATTAAATTAAATTCAAATTCAGTTGCTGTTGATGAAATAGCTGATGTAAAAAAAGCTGAAAAGATTATTAAACAAAAGAGAAAAAAAGTATATGGGTAGAAAATTTATAGATCCAAATATTAAAAATAAGTCAAAAACTGTCGAAGATAAGATTCAACTTTTTGAATATCAGGGCATAATGCTTCCATTACCTACAGAAATTGAGATTAGTGAGTCTGGGACATGTAATAGGAAATGTTCTTTTTGTCCTCGTAGCGCCCCTCAATTTGAAGATAAAAAAGAATTCATTAGCAATTTATTACATGAAAAACTTTGCTCTGAACTTAAGGAATTTAATTATAAAGGAACAATTAGGTATAGTGGTTTTGTGGAACCTTTATTAGATAAAAATATATTTAAATTAATTAATATGACTAGAAAATATCTACCTCATTCTAATATAGAAATGGTAACTAATGGCGACCCACTGAATCTTGAAAGATTAAATAAACTATTTAAAAATGGTTTAAATAGAATATTAATAAGTGCGTATGATGGAAAAATAGAAGCTCAAAAATTAGAAGACTTATGTTTAGAAGCTAATTTAAACGCACAACAATATATAGTTAGACACAGATACTATTCTAAAGAAAAAGATTTTGGAATTACACTAAGCAATAGATCTGGCTTGATGGAAGAAGCTGAATTTAAGATAGAGTCACTCAAAGAACCTCTTAAAAAACCATGTTATATACCTGCATATACCTTTTTTTTAGATTACCAAGGGGATGTATTGATGTGCCCACACGACTGGGGTAAGAAATTAATATTGGGCAATTTAAACCAAAATAAACTATTAGATATCTGGTTTAGTAAAAAATCAATGTCTATCAGAAAAATGCTAAATAATTCAAACAGAAATTTTTCACCATGCAGCATTTGTGATGTTGACGGAACAATGATGGGTGAAAAGAATTCAATATATTTTAATTAGCTGTGAAAAAAAAAATACTAATACTTGGTGGAAGTTCAGACATTGGTCTAGAAGTAGCAAAAAATTTCTTAAATAGTAAAACATATGATTTAACTTTACACCATCATTCTAACTCTAGAATTTTTAAAAATCTTAAATTAAGATGTAATTTTATTAAATCTGATTTATCAAATTCAAATCATAGCAAGATACTAAAAAAATTTGACAACGATTACGATATAATCATTAATTTAGTTGGTTATATTAGCAACCAGTCATTTGAAAAATTTAATATTAGAGAATTTTACAAAACAATAAGCGCAAACACTTTAGTTCCAATCTTGATAATTAGAAAATCATTAAATAAAATGAAAAAGAAAAATTACGGAAGAATTATTAATACCTCTAGCATTGGCGTAAAATTTGGTGGTGGCAAAACAACTTATTTATATTCTCTAAGCAAACACATGAATGAATTTATTCCGGCTTATTTGAAAAAAATGTCAGATAGAAATATTTTATATAATTGTTTAAGGATAGGCGTGGTTAATACGAAATTACACAAAAAAATAAAGAAAAAAGATTTAATTAAACGAGTAAATTTAATACCTACCAAAAAAATGGCAACTGCCAAAGAAATTTCGGATTTTATATTCTACTTAATAAATAAAAATAATTTTATTAACAATGAAGTAATCAATATTTCCGGTGGGGAGTAATTACTTGTTTTGCCAAAAAATTTTATTGTACCTAAAATGAAGAGTTAAAAAAGACTCTGAATTCTATGAAAAAAAATAATTTAAATAAAAATAAATATTATTACTTTGAGTATAAAATTTTAATTGAAAAAATAAAAAAAAAATTAATTTCTTACAATTCAAAAACATACAAACCGGATTATGACACCTCAACTTATTTTGCTTCATATTATAACGGTCAAGGACTTGGTTTTATTAAAAAATTGTTAGGAGTAAAAAATAATATTTTCACTTCTTTATTTAGTATTTTAAAAGATTTCATTTATTCCTCAAATTATAATGAAATTAAATTGATAAATAATAATAAAAAAATTTTGTTTAATAAAATTATATTTACATGGGGCTACAAAAAAAATTTTAAAAAGAATGGATCTCTACAGGATAATTATTTCAATATAAACTCTAGACAGTCACCGAATGCTCATTGGGTTGTATTATTTTTAGACCAACATCTACCTTCAAAAATTGACAATAATGTAACTTTAATACATCTAGCAAATCGAAAAAAAATCAATCTTCTTTTAATGTTAAAAATACTAATTTCTAATCTGAAATATTTAATTTTCGACCAGCAATATTTTTTATTTTCTATTTCTAGCCATAATTTTTTATCAAAAAAAATTTTAAAAATGTGTAAACAAATAGTAAATAAATCTACAAAATCTGTTCTATTTACTTACGAAGCACAGCCTTTTCAAAATACAATAATTCAATTTCTTAAAAGTAAAAAAATAAAAACTTTGGGATACATACACTCACCGCCTTTAGCATTACCTACTAATTTTGTTAAGAAAAAATATTCTCCAACAAAAATATTTGTTAATGGAATTGATCAAAAAAGATGCTTTACCAAGCTTGGGTGGAATAAAAAAGAAATTAAGATAATACCTTCAACCAGATTCTTAAATATTAAAAAAAATTTTTCTAAACAAATATTTTTTCCTATTTCAATCAAATCTATAAAAGAAATTTTAAAAAATTTAGAATATTTAATAGTAAATTTAAAATTAGATATAAATCAATATAAAATAAGAAACCACCCCGCAGCAGAAAACTCAAGTATACACAGAAATCTTAAATTAAAAATTGACGGTTTAAAAAAAAAATATAACAGACATTCTTTCAAAAAATCAAAATTTAAAAATTTTTCTATATTTATTGGTAGTTCTGGTTCAATAATTGAAGCGTTAGAAAGAGGTTGCAAAGTAATTCAAATAGCTGAAGTACCAATATTAGATTTTTACTCAAATTATTTTTGGGAGAGTATAATAGTTAAAAAAATTAATAATAATATCTTTACTTATTCTTTATCAAAAAAAAAAAATTTAATTCATCTTGGTAATAAACCAAAAAATTTAAATATGTTTTTTAAAAATGGTGACATTTAATTTTTATTAATATAGGATTAATTTTTTAATTATGAAAACAAAAATATTTTGTGATAGCGCTGATTATAAAACTATAAAATTTTTTAATAATAAATCTATTGTTAATGGTTTTACTACAAATCCAAGTTTAATGAGGCTGTCTGGAGCACGAAACTACAAAGAGTATTCTTTAAAAATTTTAAAAATTTGTAAAAAAAAACCTATTTCATTTGAAGTTTTTGCTGACGATCATAAAGAAATACTTAAGCAAGCCTATAAGATTAATCATTGGGGAAAAAATGTTTATGTTAAAATACCAGTTGTGAATTCAAAAAATCAATTTATGGGCTCAGTTATTAAAGAATTAAGTTCAAAAGGAATAAAACTAAATATAACAGCAGTTTATTCATTTGAGCAAGTGAGCAAAATTTTTAATTGTTTAGATAAAAAAACAAAATCTATCATTTCAATTTTTGCAGGTAGAATGGCAGATAAAGGTAAAGACCCTCTTCCAATATTTAAAAAAAGTCTTTCAAAAACTCTAAAGTATAAAAATATCGAGATTTTATGGGCAAGTACTAGAGAGGCTTATAATTTTATTCAAGCAAAACAATTGGGCTGTCAAATTATAACAATGCCTCCAAAGATAATTCATCAAATATCTTCTTTTGGAAAAAATGTTGATCAGTTAACACTTGAAACTGTCAAAGGGTTTTTATCTGATAGTAAAAAATCTCAGTTTAAACTTTAGGAAGCTTTTGATTGTCTTTTTCTAGCGTGTGGATCTAATATTGCTTTTCTAAGCCTACAGGATAATGGTGTTATTTCTAGTGCCTCATCAGTATTTAACATACTAAGCATTTCTGCAATAGCCATTTTTCTAACAGGTGTTAATACTACATTTTCATCTGTACCTTGTGTTCTCATATTTGTAAGTTTTTTCCCCTTCATCACATTTATTTCTAAGTCTCCACTTTTTGATGCTAGTCCTACAATCATACCTTCATAAACTGGATCATTATGGGTAACGAACATTTCTCCTCTTGCTTGAAGATTAAATAAAGCAAAAGCTACTGCTTTTCCATTTTCCATTGATATTAAGGCCCCGTTTCTTCTGCCTTCCATATCTCCAGTATACTCCCCATAAGAATGGAATATTCTATTAATTACTCCAGTGCCTTTAGTTAAAGTTAAAAATCTACTTGTGTAACCCATTAAACCTCGAGTAGGAGCATGAAAAATTAAACGTTTTTTATCTTTACCTGTATCTTTAAGATCTATTAATTTACCTTTTCTTCTGTTCATAGAGTCTATAACTTTTGATGAATATTCTTCATCTAAATCCATTGTAATTTCTTCAATTGGTTCTAATTTTTTTCCATTACTATCTTTTTGAAATAAAACTTTTGGGGGACTTACAGTCATTTCAAATCCTTCACGCCTCATTTGCGTAAGTAAAATTTCTAACATTAGTTCACCTCTTCCGCTTATAACAAATGCATCTTTGTTTATATTTTCTCCAAATGTAATTCCTACGTTATTCTCAGCCTCAAGCATTAGGCGGTCTCTAATTTGAGTACTTGTTAATTTTTTGCCCTCAGTTCCAGCTAATGGAGAGCTATTCACTGTAACAGTTATAGACATTGTCGGAGGGTCAATAGGAGTTGCACTAATTGGATCGTTTATTTCTAAATCACATATAGTGTCTGCTACATTTGCTCTCTCTAAACCGGCAATTATAACAATATCTCCTGCTTCACCTATTTCAATTGGAACTTTTTTAGTTCCTTCATACCTAAAAATTTTAGTTAATCTTCCTTCATCAACTTTTTCACCCTTAAGATTTATAGCTTTTATTTGTTGATTAGCTCTAGCTGTTCCTTGATTTATTCTACCCACCAAACTTCTTCCTAAAAAACTATCAGCATATAACAGTGTAGATAGCATCGCAAAAGGCTTAGTTTTATCTAACTTTGCTGACTCAACATGATCTATTATTAGATCTAACAATGGGTGTAAATTTTCTCTTGGACCATCTATTTCTTTTGTGGCCCATCCCGAACGACCACTCGCATAGAGTACTGGAAAATCTAATTGTTGTTCATTCGCATCAAGGCTAACAAATAAATCAAATGTTTCATCTAACACCTCACTAGCTCTTTGATCTGCTTTATCTAATTTATTAATTATGACTATTGGTTTTAATCCTTGTTTTAATGCTTTTGACAAAACAAATTTTGTTTGAGGCATCACACCTTCAGCTGAATCTATTAACAACAAAGCACCGTCTGCCATATGTAAAACCCTCTCTACTTCTGCAGCAAAATCTCTATGGCCAGGAGTGTCAATTATATTTACTCTTGAACCCTTCCAATTGATTGAAGTTGGTTTGGCCAAAATTGTTATTCCTCTTTCCTTTTCAAGTTCACCAGAATCCATTACTCTTTCTTCAACAACCTGATTTTCTCTAAACGAACCACTTTGTTTCATTAAAGTATCAATCAATGTAGTCTTCCCGTGATCAACGTGAGCAATTATTGTGATGTTTCTAATATCTTTTGTCATAAATTTTTTGGTTGCGGGGGTAGGATTTGAACCTACGACCTTCAGGTTATGAGCCTGACGAGCTACCAGACTGCTCCACCCCGCGGTAAAAACTTAAATTTTTTTTAAGTTTATTGCTTGAAGTTTATTATTTTCCTCTTTTATTTCAAATTCAAGTGATTGTTCTTCTTTTAAAGTTTTCAATTTAGATTCTTCTAAAGCAGAAACATGTAAGAAAATATCTTTATCAGTTTCATCTTCTACGATAAATCCATACCCTTTTTTGGAATTAAACCACTTAACTTTACCTTTCGGCATATAAACCCTTTAATTTTAAATAAAGCTAAATTCGATTTTTAAGCTTTTGAAGTTTTTTAACTCTTTTTAAATTTTCTTCAGTGAGTCTTTTTTTTCTTTCAGAGGGTTTTTCATAAGTACTTTTCATTTTTACAACTTTAAAAAAACCTTCTTTTTGAAGTTTTCTTTTTAAAACTCTTAAAGCTTGTTCAACGTTATTATCTTTAACTTCTATTTTAATAAAATTCTCCTGTTAAATTAAGATCGCTACGTAGCATCTTAAGTATAGATTGTCTAGTTTGAAGTATATTAGTTTTGATACTTTTTTATGAATTTTCTGTGGTAGCTTGTTCGGAAGCTTTCAATTTTTCTTCTTTAATTTTAGCTTTTCTCTCTCTTTCAATCCTTCGATTTGCTTTTTCTAAAGATTTTTCAAATACTTCTTGAGGACATAAACCTAATATCACTGGATCTTTAGCTTTTAAATTTGAGAAATTCCAATAACTTCTTTTTCTAATTAATGAAACAGTGCCTTTAGTACTGCCCACTAATTTTGAAATTTGACCATCCGTAAATTCTGGATAATTTTTTAAAAGCCATAAAGCTGCATCAGGTCTATCTTGTCTTTTTGAAAGAGGGGTATATTTTGGTTTCTTTCTTTCTTTGACTTGAACCTCTTCAGCACGTTCAACTAATTTCAAACTTCTTTGCGGGTTTTTTGAACAAACATCTATTTCTTCTCTTGATAGCTGTCCTGCAAGTATCGGATTATAAGCCTTAATACCTTTAGCTACATCTCCGTCTGCAATTCCTTTAATTTCTAATTCATGCAAATTACAAAAATTAGCAATTTGTTTAAAAGTAAGTGTAGTATTTTCTACAAGCCAAACAGCTGTAGCTTTTGGCATAAAAGGAGTTTCAGACATAAATTTATTTTTTATTACGGAGATCAGCGAATTTTTTATTATATTTACTTACACGTCCTTTATCTAAAATTTTTTGTGCACCACCAGTCCATGCAGAGTGAGATTTTGGATCAATATCGAGCTTCATGACATCATTTTCTTTACCCCAAGTAGACCTTGTTTCAAATTCACTTCCATCAGTCATTACGACTTTAATTTTGTGATAATTTGGATGTATTTCTTTTTTCATGGATGGTCTTTTATCTTATAAGATTAATTTACTCAATATTTTTTTTTATTAGAGCTTTTTTGAGCTCTTCTTGAATGCTTGAGTTTGTAGCAATTACATTCATCTTTGTTGGATTTTTTGTTTCAGTTTCTATTAACTCAATTAATCCTCCAGCTTCTCTTAAAATTACCATTCCTGCAGCTATATCCCAATAATTTAATTCCCACTCCCAATAGCCGTCAAATCTTCCTGCAGCAACGTAGCTCATTCCAAGAGCGGCACTTCCAAATTTTCGAACAGGCGCCTCCACTAAATTAGAAATTTTAATATATTCTTCAAAAATTTTAGTTTTTTTTAAACTACTAAATTTAGGGCCACCTGTTACTAATATTGAATTTTTTAATTTATTTTTTTTTGAAACTCTTATTCTTGAATTATTAAAAAAAGCTCCAGAACCTTTTTCAGCAAAAAAAGTCTCATTTTTAATTGGATCAAATATTAATCCACAAACCATCTCTCCTTTTTCCTCGTAACCTATAGAAATTGCAAAGTGTGGGATTCCATTTAAAAAATTTAGCGTTCCATCAATAGGGTCAATAATCCATCTATGATCTTTATTTTCTTTGTTAATTTCACCAACTTCTTCACTTAATATTCCATAATCTGGATGAGCTTTTAATAATTCTTCAATAATTATTTTTTCAGTTCTTTTATCCGCTGCAGTTACAAAATCACCCGGTCCTTTAGTTGAGACTTGAAGTTTTTCAATTTCACCAAAATCTCTAATTAATGATCTGGATGCTTTCATGCAAGCATTATAAATCACAGTCATTCGAGGAGAATTTAGTCTCATTAATTTACTTTTTTAACGTACTCTAGTGTTCTTGTATCAAGAATAATTTTATCTCCAGACTCAACAAAAGGCGGAACATTTATTTTGATTCCGTTGTCTAATGTAGCAGGTTTGTAAGAGGAAGCTGCTGTTTGACCTTTGATAGCCGCATCAGTTATATCTACAACACACTCTACGTTGTTAGGTAAATCTAAGGATATTGGTTTTTCATCCATAAAAGAAATATTTACCTCTAAATTTTCTTTTAACAATTTGTGTTTTTCTTCTGTCAATGATTTTGAAATAGAGATTTGTTCAAAAGTTTTGTTATCCATAAAATGACAGTTTTCTTCATCCAAGTACAAAAAATTAAATTTTTTTTCTTCTATCTCAGCTTTTTCTACTGACTCACTAGATCTAAATCTTTCATTTAGCTTAGTTCCTTTTGTAATGCTTTTGAGTTCAACTTGATTAAATGCTCCACCTTTTCCAGGTTTAACATGTTGAGCTTTTAAAACATTCCAATAATCATTTTTATATTCAATAATCATTCCTGGTTTAATTTCTACAGCTGTAATTTTCATTTATACAAATTTTTTAATGGCAATCTCTGGCTTTAAAAACGGGTTATTCCAAATAAAAGTTGATATTGCAATATAATTCGCGCCAGAATTAATTAATTTTTTGTAATTTTTATCTGTAATTCCACCTATTGCTACTATTGGCTTTTTTATATTTTTTTTTGCCCATGATAATATTTTTAAATTTGCTTTTTTTGCTTTGGGTTTAAGCTTAGATTTAAAAAAAGATCCAAAAGCAATATAGTCACATTTATTCTTGTAAGCTAACCAGGCAAGTCTTTTTGAACCGTGGCAGGTAACACCAAAAATTTTTTTCTTAATATTTTTTCTACCTAACTTTACAGATCCATCTTTTTGACCTAAATGACATCCGTCTGCATTAGCTTTGTTTGCTATTTTAAAATTATCATTAATGATTAATTTTACATTATGTCTTTTAGTTATAACTTTTATTTTTTTGGCAATTTTAACAATTTCACTTGTTGATTTATTTTTTAATCTTAATTGAAAAAAAGAAACGTTCTTTGACGTTAGAACTTTATTTAACTCAGTGTAAAAGCCAGGATGAATTTTATTCGGGGATATTAAGTAGACTAAACGCTTCAAATCTCTAAAGATTGCGACCATTCACCTTTAGAAGCTAAGCCGTTCATGTTTGCCCTGTGATTAAAAATTTTATGAATCGCTTTTGTATCATTCATTTCTTTTGACCAGGTTTTTAAAGCACTTTGTTGCAATGCTCGTCCGTAAGAGAAAGTGATAAGAAAGCTAGTGTCATTTATTTTATTGATTGAGTCTAAATTTTTTGAAGCTTCTAATTCAGATTGGCCACCAGACAAGAAAGCAATACCTGGCACCTCACTAGGAACATTTTTTTTTAGACAGTCTAATGTTTTTTTAGCTATTTCCTCAGAAGTTACTCGTTCAGAGCTTTTTGTTCCTGGTACAATCATGTTAGGTTTTAAAACAGTTCCTTTCAAAGATACTTTTTGAATGGCCAATTCGTTATAACATTCATTTAACACATTTGTTGTCGTTTTGTAACAGGTATCAATATCGTGATTGCCATCCATTAAAACTTCAGGTTCAACAATTGGTACCATATTTGCCTCTTGCACCATTGAAGCGTATCTAGCTAGAGCATGTGCATTTGATTTTATGCTTTGAGTAGAGGGATATTTTCCTCCGATATTATAAACCGCTCTCCATTTTGTAAATCTTGCACCAAGTTTGTAGTATTCATTTAATCTTTCTCTCAAACCATCTAAACCTTCAGTTACTGTTTCTTCAGGAGAGCCTGCCAATTGTTTAGCGCCTTTATCAACTTTAATTCCTACAATGGAATTATTTTTTTCAAGCAGCTCAGGGACAGAGATTCCCGCACTTGTTTTTTGCCTAATAGTTTCATCAAATAAAATAACTCCACCAATATAGTTTTTCATAGCATCTGATGTAAAAAGCGTCTCTCTAAAATGTAATCGATTTTTTTCAGTAGACTCAGCTCCAACACTTTTTAATCTTTTATCCATTGTGCCTGTGCTTTCATCTGCAGCTAAAATACCTTTTCCTTTTGCACACATTTTTTTTGCAATATCTTCTAATTTCATCTGCAATTATTTATTTTAAAACACTAAGACCAGGCAAGTCTTTTCCCTCAAGATATTCTAAAAATGCTCCACCTGCTGTTGATAAGTGAGTAAAAGATAAGTTAAGACCACTTTTGTTAATAGCTGAAACCGTGTCTCCTCCACCAATTACTGATATTAGAGATTTTTTATTAGTATTTTCAGAGATCTTTTGAGCTATAAAGTTTGTGCCTACTGCAAAATTTTTGTTTTCAAAGTAACCTGCTGGACCATTCCACATAACAGTATTAGAACTATCTATAATTTTTTCAATAGTTTTTAGAGTTTTGGGCCCAACGTCTAAGATAACATCATCTTTTTCGATAGATTTAAGATCTTTAGGAGTCGCATTTCCTTCAAAACTTTTTGAAACTGCACAATCTTCAGGGATTATTATTTTACATTTATTTTTTTCAGCTTCATGCATTATTTTTTTTATTATTTCAGAAGAGTTGTCTTCCTTTAAAGACTTACCTATTTCACAATTATTATATTTTAAGAAATTATTAGCCATTGCACCAACAATTATAATATTACTCGCGCTTTTAATTAAATTTGAAATGACAGTTATTTTAGTTGAGATTTTTGATCCTCCAATAATACATGTCAATGGTTCCTTTTTATTTTTAACAACCGAGTTTATTGCGATTATTTCTTTTTTTAACAAAGGTCCTGCGTAGGCAGCTTTTACAAATTTAGTGATTCCATGAATTGAAGCTTGTTTTCGATGAGAACAAGAAAAAGCATCGTTAATATATATGTCTCCCAACTTGCCAATTTTTTTAGAAAAATTTTCTTCATTGTCTGTTTCCTCTCTAAAAAAACGGATATTCTCAATTAGAAGGACTTCGCTATTTTTAAGATATGAACACTTAGAATTAAGCTCATCATTAATCTCACCTGTATAAAAATACATATTTGTGCTTAGTTTTTCTTTTAAGTGCTTGTAAACAGGCAACAAGGATAAAGTTGCGTCCCTCAAACCTTTTGGTCTACCTAAGTGACTTATTATAATTATTTTTGATTTCTTTTTTATTAACTCCTCTAAAAAAGGTAAAATTAATGAAATTCTTGTAAAGTCTTGAATTTTTTTCTCTCTAATAGGAACGTTTAGGTCAACTCTTAAAATGATTGTTTTATTTTCAAGACTTAAGTCTTGAGGGAAGTATTTTATTCCTGACATAACTATTTATAAAAACTATTGTTTAATAATCTTTTTAGCAAGCTCTACTACCTTAGCGCTTGTAAGGTTAAAATGACTATAAACTTCTTTGTAGGGAGCGCTTTCCCCGAAAGTTTTAATACCCATATTATGTCTGGAGTATTTTTCCCAGCTATAAACACTACTCGCTTCTATTGTAATAACTGGAATATTTTTATCAATAATTTCATTCTTAAAAGCGCTACTCTGTTGATCAAATAATTCTTGGCAAGGCATAGAGACAACTTTTGAGTCTATTTTTATTTCTTTCAATTTTTTTTGAGCCTCTAATGCAATTTCAACTTCTGAACCAGAAGCTATTAAATTAACTACATAGTTTTGTGATGTAATGTTAACCACGTAAGCTCCTAACTCACATTTATTTTCTTTTGAAAAAGAAGGATTGATGTATGGTAATTTTTGTCTAGATAGCGCAATAGCACTTGGTGTGTTTTTACTTTGTAATGCAATTTGCCAACATTCCAAGGTTTCATTTATATCTGCAGGTCGAAAGACGTTTAAATTTGGAATAGCCCTTAGTCCTGCAAGTTGTTCGATAGGCTGGTGAGTAGGTCCATCTTCTCCTAGACCAATTGAGTCGTGAGAAAAAATATAAATTACTTTTAATCCCATCAATGCAGATAATCTTATTGAAGGTTTACAATAATCTGAAAAAATTAAAAAGGTCCCACCGAATGGAATTAAGCCACCATACAAAGCCAAACCATTCATTGAAGCAGCCATGCCATGTTCTCGAATTCCATAGTGAATATAGTTTCCATCAAAATCCTTACAAGAAATCACTTTTGAATTTTTAGTCTTTGTATTATTGGAGCCACTTAAATCAGCTGAACCACCTATTAATTCTGGAAGCAAAGAAGAAACAACCTCAATTGTTTGAGAAGAACATTCTCTTGTTGCTTTCTTAGGTTTTTCTTTAAAATATTTTTCTTTTTCGGAATTTATTAGCTGATTTAAATTTTTTAAATTTTTATTATCTAATACTTTTTCTAATTCCTTTTTTATCTTTGAATTCTTTTTATTTAAAGAATCTGACCATTTTTTTTCTAAAGCCATTCCTTGTTTTCCTATATCTCTCCAAGACTTCAAAATATTTTTAGGTACTTCAAAAGGCTCGTAATTCCATTTTAATTTTTTTCTAACTAATGTAATTTCATCATCTCCTAGTGGTGAACCATGCGAAGAAGATTTTCCAGATTTATTAGGAGATCCAAAACCAATGATAGTTTTACAAGAGATAATGTTTGGCTTATTTGATTTAGAAGCTTTCTTTATAGCATTGGAAATTTGCTTATGGTTGTGACCATTTATTTCAATAAAGTTCCATCCATAAGACTCAAATCTTTTTTTATAATTATCCGAGACACTCAGTGAAGTAGGCCCGTCGATTGAAATTTTATTATTGTCAAAAAAAACTATTAAATTTTTCAATTTTAAATGTCCAGCTAAACTCATTGTTTCATGGCTGATACCTTCCATTAAATCTCCGTCACTAGCGATCACGTAAGTTTTATGATTAATAATATTTATTCCAAATTTTTTTCTAAATATTTCTTCTCCAATTGCTAAACCAACAGAATTTCCTAGGCCCTGTCCTAAAGGTCCTGTTGTTGTTTCAATTCCCGAATTTTTTTTGTATTCGGGATGACCAGCACAAATTGAATTAAGCTGTCTAAAGTTTTTAAGATCATTAATAGAAAAATCTTTGTAGCCTGTTAGATAGAGAAGAGAGTAAAGCAGCATAGAACCATGACCCGCAGACAAAATAAATCTATCTCGATTTATCCAATTTGGATTTATGGGGTTAAATTTAAGATGGTTTTTAAATAGTACGGTTGCAACATCTGCCATACCCATAGGCATACCAGGGTGACCAGAATTGGCTTTTTGCACAGCGTCTATAGACAAAAACCTTATTGCATTTGCTAATTGATTTAAATTTGTAGTCAAAATTATAAAACCTTAGTAGATTTAATCTTATGAATTAATAATATGATTTAAATGAATAATTTAGCAAATAAAGAAAAAAATTTAAACAGTCTTATTGAGAAATTAGGCAATCTTTCAAAGAGTTATGCACATGACTCTATTGGTTCAGAAAAATTGAAAATAGAAAAAAACAAATTTTTAAATGAAAAGAATGAACTTGAGAAAAAGCATCACGAACTCTTAAGAGAGCACAAATATTTAAAAAACAAAATTGCTAGTTTGGAGGAAGAACTAAGTCAAAAATCAGAGCTACAAGAAAAATTTAGTAGAGAGATTGATGACTTGAGTCAGGAAACTGAGCAATTAGTCGAAGAGATAGATAAATGGCAAACATAAACATCAAATTTAATAATAAAGATTATTTACTTTCTTGCGATGACGGGCAAGAAAAATCTCTAAAAAAGCTCGTAAGTTTTTTAGATAAAAAATATGTTGAATTAAAAGATGAACTCGGAGGTATTGGGGAAAATAAATTGCTTTTAATTACTACAATAAAAATTTTAGATGATTAT
Organism: Pelagibacteraceae bacterium; assembly: GCA_016777565.1. Taxonomy (GTDB): domain Bacteria; phylum Pseudomonadota; class Alphaproteobacteria; order Pelagibacterales; family Pelagibacteraceae; genus Pelagilacustribacter. Next base: position 51,524 of record JADHRF010000001.1, on the reverse strand, counting down.
TTTAATTTAAAACAAAAAGTAGATCTTCAAAAAAAGAGATTAGATGAAATATCAAAAAAATTTTTAGAGATGAAGTCTTTAGCTATTCAATACAAAGAAACAAAAGACTTTGAAATAAACAATTTAAATAAAGAAATTGATAAATTCAAAGCTACTATAGAGGAAAGCAACTCTTTATACGAATCTATATTGGATAAAACTACCAAGTCCCTGGAAGATATAATTAATAATGCTGAGTCAAAATCTGAACTTCAGTAATGCAAGAAAAAAATCTTATTAGAAAAAAGGCACTAACTAATAGAAAAAAAAAATATTTTGAAATTAGTTCTAAATTTTTTGATCCTATAATAAAACTTTTAAAATCTAATAAACCAAATAGAAGAAATATTCTTTCATTATATTATCCGTCAAATTGTGAAGTTAACACTTTACGTTTTTTAAAATTGATAGAAAAAAAAAAAATAAAAACTCTTCTTCCAATTATAAAAATTAATAATCAAATAAATTTTGTAGAGTGGAAATACTTAGATCCTTTAATAGTAAATAAATTTGGAATGTTAGAGCCAAGCTTACAAAATAAGACCTTTGTCCCTAATTTTATGTTAGTTCCACTGCTAGCTTTTGATAATAATAATAATCGATTAGGCTACGGTAAAGGGTTTTATGATAGATTTTTAAATAAATTTTTAAAAGTTAAAAAAAATATTACTACAATTGGCGTTGCATTTTCATTTCAAAAATATAATAAACTCCCTGTATCGAATTTAGATGTAAAATTAGATTATATTCTTACTGAAAAAGGTTTAAAAAAATGAAAATATTAATTCTTGGAGACCTAATGGGTAGCTCTGGTAGAAAATCTTTACAACAAAATTTAAGTAAAATTGTTAAGGATAAAAATATTGATTTTACTATAGTGAACGGAGAAAATGCTGCAGCTGATGGAAAAGGCATAACCAAAGACATTGCCGGGGAATTATTTGATATAGGTATTGATGTAATTACTTCAGGAAATCATATTTGGGATAAAAAAGAAACTTCTGAATTTATAATTAAAGAAGAAAGATTACTAAGGCCAGAAAATTTAATTTCTGGATCACCGGGTAATGGTTTTGGAGTTTTTTTATCTAAAGATAAAAAATATAAAGTGGCAGTTATTAATTTGATGGGGAATGTTTTTATGAAAAAAACTGAGGATTTATTTACAGCTGCAAAAAAATTACAAAACAAAATTAAATTAAAAGAACAAGCAGATTTTATCGTAGTAGATTTGCATGGAGAAATCACAAGTGAAAAAATGGCCATGGGTCATTACTTTGATGGAAAGGCAACAGCAGTAGTTGGCACACACACTCATGTTCCAACAGCAGATACAAGAATTTTAGATAATGGTACAGCTTTTCAAACTGATATTGGAATGTGTGGAGATTACAACTCAGTAATTGGCATGAATAAAGAAAATTCAATTATGAAATTTTTAAACAATGATAAGGCAGTGAGGCATTTTCCAGCCGAAGGTCAATCAACTTTATCTGGAATAATTGTAGAAGGCGATCCCATAACTGGATTAGCTAATAAAGTTGAAAGATTTTTTTATGGAGGTGTTTTAAATAACTGATATGGCAGGTCATTCTCATTGGGCTGGAATTAAACATAAAAAAGGTAAACAAGATAAAGAAAGATCAAAAATCTTTGCTAAACTATCTCGAGAGATTACTGTTGCCGCAAAGCTTGGTGCTAAAGATCCAAACAGCAATCCAAGATTAAGAGCTGCTATTCAAGCTTCCAGAGAGGCTAACATGCCAAAAGAAAATATTACGCGTGCAATTAGTAAATCCGAGGCCGACGTGAATAAAAATTATGAAAATTTAAGATATGAGGGTTTTGGACCTCATAATGTTGCCTTGATAATTGAAACGCTGACAGACAACAAAAATAGAACTGCGTCTAATATTAGAACTATTTTACAAAAAAGTGGAGGAAGGTTAGGAGAGTTAGGTTCAACTGCACACTATTTTTTTGCGTGTGGAGTAATACAAATAAGCAAAGATAAAATCTTAGATGAAAAAATTCTTGAACTTTCTATTAATGCTGGAGCTAAAGATTGCTCAAGTGGTACAGAATATCATGAAATTTTAACAGAAAGAGAGGATTTTTATAAAATAAAAAGTGAAATTGAAAAAAATATAGATAGTTTTATATATTCTGGCGTAGAGTGGAGGCCACAAAATTATTTAAATATTTCCAAAGATGAGAGTGATACAGTTATTAAGATGCTTGAGATCTTAGAGGAGAATGACGATGTACAGAATACATTTGTAAACTGTAACATTCATATAAATTAAATTATGCTAATAATTGGTATTGACCCTGGTTTAAGTGGAGGAATTGCAATTCTTGAAAATGATAAAGTAAAAGAGATATTTGATATGCCAGTAATGTCAGATGGAAAAAAAAATAAGAGACAACTAAATAGTGCTCTTTTAGCTCAATTAATAAAAGAAAATATTAAAGATATTGATAACTCGGCTATGGTAGTAGAACAAGTAAATGCAATGCCAGGCCAAGGAGTAACTAGCATGTTTAATTTTGGTCAGTCGTTTGGAGCAATTAAAGGCATTTGTGCTGCTTTAAAATTACCTATTTTTTTTGTTAGACCGGCAAAATGGAAAAAACATTTTGAACTAATTAACTCTTCAAAAGACGCTAGTAGAACAAAAGTTATTGAAATGTATCCCTCTATTGCTGAAAAACTATCTAAAAAAAAAGATGTAAATAAGTCTGATGCTATACTAATTGCAAGATATTATAGCGAAACAAGGTTTAAAGAAGATTCTAAATGATCTTAAACTAATATACTATCAATAAGCGGTCAAATTCATGACACATTCTATAAGTAATTCACTATCATGGAACAAGAAATTGCAGCACAAGTAGTTGGACTAGGTGGAGCAAATGATTTTTCTCTTTGGCAACTTTTTTTACGCGCGGACTTTGTTGTAAAGTCAGTAATTTTAATTTTATTAGTTAGTTCAATATACTCTTGGGCTTTAATATTCGATAAATACAAATTATTTAAAAATATTAATTTATCTACTTTAGAATTTGAAAATAAATTTTGGAAGGCACGATCTGCAGAGAGTTTACACGGAAGCCTACCTGCAAAATCAAACGATCCATTAACGAAAATATTTCAGCAAGCAATGGTGGAGTTATTAAAAACTAAATCAAAATCAAGTGCGGTACAAAGTGCAAGAGTTGAAAGAGTTTTAGAAATAGCTACAGATAACCAAATTAAAGAAATAGAAAAAAATTTTACTTTTTTAGCTACAATTGGGTCTACCGCACCTTTCATAGGTCTATTTGGAACTGTTTGGGGAATTATGAATTCTTTTCAATCAATTGCTATTTCAAGAAATACAAGTTTAGCGATTGTTGCGCCAGGCATAGCAGAAGCTTTGTTTGCCACTGCTTTGGGTTTACTTGCAGCTATTCCAGCTGTAGTAGCTTATAATAAATTTAACAGTGACTCTAAAAGATATAGCGCAAGAATAGAAAATTTTTGTAAAAGATTTTTATCTATAATCTAAATTATGGCTTTTAACTTTAAACGCTCTAGGAATGAACCAATGAGTGAAATCAATGTTACTCCATTCGTAGATGTAATGTTAGTTTTGTTGATTATTTTTATGGTTACAGCACCTTTACTTACTGTGGGCGTTCAAGTAGATTTACCCGAGTCTGCCGCAGACTCTCTGCCAGATGACCAAGAGCCTTTAACAGTCTCTATAAATTCTAAGGGAGAAATTTTTATACAAGAGAGCCAAGTTTCCTCTGAAAAAATAATTCCTAAGTTACTGGCTATTGCCAAAAATAGAACAGATACAAGAATTTATGTAAGAGGCGATAAAAATATCAATTACGGAAGAGTTTTAGAAATTATGGGAACTTTATCGGGGGCTGGATTTTCTAAAGTGGCACTTATTTCAGAGCCATATAAGAATTAAATGAAAAATGACACGAAGTTTAATTTATTCATTATCTTTTCATGCGGTTATGATTTTATTAACTATATTAAGTTTACCATTCATGACTAGGCAGCCAGTTGATCTCCCACCAATTATATCAGTTGAGCTAATTCAAATTTCCGACAAGACAAATATACCTTTTGCCCCAAAGGCTCGAAAAGTTATCGAAAAAGTAAAAGAAGAAGAAAAAAGAGTAGTATCAGAGCAAGCGCCTCCAGCTGCAAAAGCTAAAGAAAAACCAGATCGAATTCCATTGCCTAAAAAAGAGGATGAAAAAAAAGAAATAATTAAAAAAAAACAAAATCCAAAAGAAGTTAAACCTGAGATAAGACAAGCTTCTGAATTTGAAAAAAAAGAGATTATTGACACAAACCAAATAGCTGCTCTGATTGATAAAGCAAAAGAAGAAAGTGCAAAAGTTGAAAAAAAAGAGAATAAACTAACACAAAGTAGTGCTAAAAATTCATTTGCCACAGGACTAACACTCTCCGAAGAGGACGCCTTGAGGGCTCAAATATTTGGTTGTTGGACAGTACCTTTAGGTTTACCTTATGATGATAATCTTTTAGTTAGAATTAAACTAGAGTTAAAACAAGATGGCACTATAAGAAAATCTGAAATTTTAGATCATGAAAGAATGAATAGACCAGGACAAAAATTCTATAAAATTTTAGCTGAAAGTGCATTAAGAGCAGTTAGAATTTGTCAACCTCTTAGAGTACCTCAAACAGGTTATGAAAAGTGGAAGAATATTCAACTAAACTTTAATCCAACTGAAATGCTAAAAGGATAATAATTTGATAAAAAAAATATTTTATATTTTAATAATTACTTTATTTAAATTTAATTATGCCTTTAGTTTAATTGAAGTAGATATTACCAGAGGTAATTTAGATCCTTTACCAATAGCTGTTTCTCCACTTCATGTTGATGTTCAATCTGATAATTATCAGGACAATAAAGTAAAAGGGTTAGGGGATCTTATTTCCTCAGTTGTTGAGAACAATTTTAGATCGACAGGTTTATTTAATCCGTTAAGTAAAGATGCATTTGTACAGAAACCTGACATTGCCCATTTAAAACCAAGATTTGAAGACTGGAGCCTAATAACTGCCCAAGCATTGGTTACAGGTAAGATTTTCATTAAAGATGAAAAACTTAAAGTAGAATTTAGACTTTGGGATGTTGCGGCTAACAAAGAAATGATTGCCCTAGCATTTACAACTACTCCTTCAAATTGGAGAAGAGTAGCACACATTATTTCAGATAAAATTTATGAGAGACTTACAGGAGAGACAGGTTATTTTGATACAAGAATAATTTATGTTAGTGAAGCAGGAGATAAAACCCAGAGAGTTAAAAAGTTAGCTATCATGGACCAAGATGGTGCAAATACTAAATATTTAACGTTAGGAAATGAATTAGTTTTAACACCAAGATTCAATCCTACTAACCAATTAGTTACATACCTTTCGTACTTTAGAAATCTTCCAAGGGTTTATTTGTTAGACATAGAGACCGGAATACAGGAAGTTGTTGGAAATTTTCCAGGAATGACATTCGCCCCAAGATTTTCTCCTGATGGGAAAAAAATAATTATGAGTTTTGCTAAAGATGGAAACTCAGATATTTATACTATGGATATAGAGTCCAGGTTAGTTGAAAGACTTACCCAGGACTCTTCAATTGATACATCTCCATCTTATTCCCCTGATGGAAAATATATTTGTTTTAACTCTGACAGAAGTGGCCTTCAACAAATCTACACAATGAAGAGTGATGGTACTGGTGTTAAAAGAATTAGTTTTGGAAAAGGTATCTATGGAACGCCTGTTTGGTCACCTCGAGGAGATCTTATAGCTTTTACTAAAGTTAGAAATTCAAAATTTTATATTGGGGTAATGAGAGCAGACGGAACTGGCGAAAGACTACTTACAGAAAACTTCTACCAAGAAGCTCCCTCGTGGTCTCCAAATGGAAGACTGTTAGTTTTTTACAGAGAAACAAAATCTGGAAAGAAAGGCGAAGGTTTTACCGCAAAATTATGGTCTATCGATATTACAGGATATAATGAAAGACAACTCAAAACAGAGACAGATGCTTCAGACCCATCATGGTCTTCTTTATTGTCAAAATAAGGAGCTTTTTTATGTAATTAACGCTTGAATTAACAATTAAAATTTGAAATAACCAATTCAACCACAAAAGGGGAAAAAATGAAATTTAACAATATAATCAAAAATTTATTAATCGTATTACTGTCAACATTGGTATTAAGCGCATGTTCAACTGCTAAAAAATCAGGTGTTGGTTCAGGAGATGTTTATACTGGAACTGATACAGTTAAATATTTAGCAACAGGTGTAAAAGACAGAGTGTTTTTTGCAACTAACAGTTCTCAACTAACAACTGCCTCTAGAGACACTTTAAGAAAGCAAGCAACCTACTTAAGAAAGAATAAAAATCTTAATGTAGTACTTGAGGGTCATGCAGATGAAAGAGGAACTAGAGAATACAATTTAGCTCTAGGGGAAAAAAGAGCAAACGCCGCTAGAGATTATTTATTAACCTACGGAATTTCAGGTAAAAGAATTTCTGTAATTAGTTATGGTAAAGAAAAGCCAGTTAACTCAGCTTCGACACCATTAGCTTGGTCACAAAATAGAAGAGCAGTAACTATTAAAGCAAAATAACATTAGTTTATTTAAAAATATTGGACCCCATGACTTAAAAGTCTTGGGGTCTTTTTTTTGCCACGATATATAAATAGTTTTAGTGGAGAATGAATCAAAATAATAATCTCAAAATTTTTTTTGTACATCTATTTTTATTGTGTTTTTCATATAATTATCTTTTTGCTGAAGATAAAAAAATTAACGCAATAACTGATCAGTTACAAATTATAACTAAAGATATAAAGACTTTAGAAAAAGCAGTTTATAATTCATCAAATATTACTTCTAAAACTTTATCTTCAAATGGATTGAATGAAGAAATTTTAACTAGACATCTATTAAAACTTAATGAGATAGAAGAACAATTTCGCTTATTAACTAATCGTTTTGAGGAAATTAACTTTAAATTAGATAAACTGTCTAATCGAGTAACGAAAATTCAGTCTGATACCCAACTTCGTTTTTCTGATCTAGAGATAGGCGACAGTTCAGAAGTTGCAAAGTCAAATAAAATTAAAGAAAAAAGTAAAAAAAAAACAAAACAAGTTAAATTACCAGGCTCAGACAAGCCACAAGATCTTGGCGCAGCTCCAGGATACTCTTTAGACTCTAAAGAAACTAAACAAGCCACTCAATCTGTTGAAGCTACAGCTTCTGTGTTCACAGAAGAAAGAAAACCAGAAACTTCTTTGTTACCGAATAAACCTTCCAAAGAACAATATGATTTTGCATTAAGTTTTATGAAAGTAGGAGACTATGAAACTGCAGAGCTCGCATTAAGAGAGTTTATAGATAAAAATAAAACAGATGAGTTAGCGGGAAGTGCCCAGTACTGGTATGGAGAGACATTTAGAATTAGACAACTATATTCAGATGCAGCAACTGCATATTTAGATGGTTATCAAAATTATCCCAAAAGTAAAAAGGCACCAGAAAATCTTTTAAAACTTGGTTCAACAATGGTTGAGTTAGGTGAGAAAGATCAAGGCTGTAAAATGATTTCAGGATTAAAAAAACAATATCCTAAAGCATCTCAGTCTGTGTTACAAAAAGCTCAGTATGAGCAAAAAAGATTTAAATGTTCGAAAACATAAAAACTTAGTTCAAAATAAAAGTTTTTCTACTATTTATTCTAGTTTCAAATCTGAAATAATATCTTATATAAAAAAAAATTCCTTTCTGGTTGCTACTTCTGGCGGTCCAGATAGTTTAGCATTATGTGCACTAAGTAATTTTTACAGTAAAGAAAAAAAAAATAAAATTTATTATGTCTTAGTTGATCATGCCATAAGAATAAATTCGTCAAAAGAAGCATTGTCGGTAAAAACACTTTTAAAAAAAAAGGGAATAAATTTAAAAATTTTAAAAAATAAAAAAAAAATAGATAAAAATATACAAAGTCAAGCAAGGATAATTCGATATCAACTACTACTAAATTATTGTAAAAAGCATAAAATCAAATTTATTTTAACTGGACACCACAGAGACGATCAAATCGAGACTTTCTTAATAAGATTATCCAGAGGTAGTGGCGTAGAAGGTCTTTCGTCAATGAAAAAAATGAACAAACTGAACAACAGAACAAAGCTTTTTAGGCCACTGTTGAATGAAAATAAAAAAGATTTAATTTTTTTAGCAAAAACATACTTCGGTAAAATCTTCAAAGATCCTAGTAATAATAATCAGAAATATTTAAGGACTAATATTAGAATTTTAATTAATCATTTTGAAAAAAACGGAATTCAGCGTGATAGAATTATAAATTCAATTAACAATCTTGCAGCCACAAGAGATACTTTAAATTCTTATATTCAAGGCATTGAGCAAAAATGCCTAACAAAAAGAAAAAATAGTGTTTTAATCAAATTAAAAATTTTTTTATTAGAAAATATTGATATTCAATTAAAGATTCTAAGTAACAGTCTTAGGCATGTTGCAAAAAGTTATTATCCACCACGTGCTAAAAAAGTTTTGTCTTTGATAAGCAGAATCAAATCTAATCAAGAGTTAAAAGCTACTTTAGGAGGCTGCGTGATTTATAAGCGTCAAAACAACCTAGTGATTTCCAAAGAAAATTTAAAAAAGACCATAAAACTTTAAATTTTATTAAAAAACTAATGATTTTGCCACATTTACAAAGTAGATAATAATTAGTTATACTTGTTAAAAATTTAAAAATACCTATTTATATATTATGAATTTAAAAAACTTAGCTATGTGGGGAATTATAGTTCTTCTATCTGTTGGACTATTTAACATGTTTCAAAATCCAAATGAAATGGGTTCAGTTAAAACTAAAGTAGCCTTTTCAGAATTTTTATCTGAGGTTGAATTAGGTAACGTCACCAAAGTTGAAATTAAGGGAAATAACATTACAGGAGTTTTAAGTAATGGATCAACTTTTTCAACCTACTCTCCAAATTATCCAAACTTGGTAGAAAAATTATCAGAGAGAGGAGTAAACATAGTAGCTTCTCCGCTGGAAGATAAAATGCCATCTCTTCTTGGTATATTATTATCTTGGTTTCCAATGTTACTCCTTATTGGCGTATGGATTTTCTTTATGCGTCAGATGCAAGGAGGTAAAGGTGGTGCTATGGGATTTGGGAAGTCAAAAGCAAAACTTTTAACAGAGGCTCAAGGTAAAGTTACGTTTAATGATGTTGCTGGAGTTGAGGAAGCTAAAGAAGAAGTTGAAGAAATAGTTGAATTTTTAAAAGACCCAAAAAAATTTAGTAGATTAGGTGGAAAAATTCCTAAGGGAGCTTTATTAATTGGACCACCAGGAACAGGTAAAACTTTATTAGCTAAAGCTATCGCTGGTGAAGCAAACGTTCCATTTTTTTCTATATCTGGATCAGACTTTGTAGAAATGTTTGTTGGTGTAGGAGCATCAAGAGTTAGAGATATGTTCGAGCAGGGAAAAAAACACTCTCCTTGTATTATATTTATTGATGAGATTGATGCTGTCGGTAGAAGTAGGGGTGCAGGACTTGGCGGAGGTAATGATGAGAGAGAACAAACACTTAATCAGCTTCTTGTTGAGATGGATGGCTTCGATACTAACGAAGGCATTATATTAATTGCTGCAACAAATAGACCAGATGTATTAGACCCAGCTTTGTTAAGACCTGGCAGATTTGACAGGCAAGTAGTTGTCGGAAATCCAGATATTCTTGGTAGAGAAGCAATTTTAAAAGTACACATTAAAAAAATTAATGCAGGTCCGGATGTTAAACTAAGAACTATTGCTAGAGGAACACCTGGCTTTTCAGGAGCAGATTTAGCTAACCTAGTAAATGAATCAGCATTGTTGGCGGCTCGTAAAAATAGAAGAGTAGTGACTATGGAAGATGTAGAGGAGGCAAAAGACAAAGTTATGATGGGAGCTGAGAGAAGATCTATGGTTATGACTGAAGATGAAAAAAAATTAACAGCCTATCATGAGGGTGGACATGCTTTAGTATCATTCAATATGCCTGTTTATGATCCAATTCATAAAGCTACAATTATACCTAGAGGCAGAGCATTAGGCATGGTTATGAACTTGCCAGAAAGAGATAAACACGGTCATTCGATAAAATATCTTAAGGCAAGATTAGCAGTGTGTTTTGGAGGCAGAGTTGCAGAAGAAGTTATTTTTGGAAAAGACAATATTTCAACTGGTGCAGGTGGTGGAAGTGGATCAGATATTAATCAAGCCACTCAATTAGCTAGAGCTATGGTTACGAAATATGGAATGAGTGAAGAAATGGGACCAGTCGAATACGGAGAGAATCAAGAAGAAGTCTTTTTAGGAAGATCAGTAACTCAAACTCAGTCAGTTTCAGAGGAAGTTGCTCAAAAAATAGATAAAGAAATTAGAAAATTGGTTGATGAAGGTTATAATAAAGCTAAACAAATTTTAACAGATAAAGTCGATGATTTGCATAAAATTGCCAAAGCTCTTATGACTTATGAAACATTAACTGGAGATGAAATTAGTGATTTATTATTAAAAAATATAAGTCCTAAAAAACTAACTGATATAGAAGAAGAAAAAGACGGTAAAAATTCTTCTGCTCTGGGTTCTCTAGGCCTAAAACCAAAGCCAGCACTTTAAATAGAAATTCATGAGAAAATATTACACTCGTGCGTGTAATTTTTATTATGGAACAAAAGCTCAAAACTTCATTGAAAAAAAATTAGCTCTTCCTCTTTGCGGAAATAAAAGTTTAGCTTTTGATCATATCGAAATTTTATCGAGAAAAAATAAAAGTAAAGTCATTCATATAAAAAAAATTAATTTATTGAACAAAGTTGTAAAACATATTGTTCAAGATGATATAAAAAAAATTGTTACTAAAAGATCAAATTTAAATAAAAATTTAAAATTTTCCGATCCATTAATAATGGGAATATTAAATTTAACCCCTGATAGTTTTTCTGATGGCGGTTTATTTAATCAATCATATAAAGCTTTCTCACATATTCAAAACATGATTAACAAAGGAGCAAATATTATTGATGTCGGAGGAGAGTCTACAAGACCTGGGTCAAAAGATATTCCACTTCACATAGAATGGAAAAGATTAAAGAGTGTAATCACTAAATTTAAAAAAAAATATCCTAAAATATTTTTGTCTATTGATACCCGTAAGTCTGGGGTAATGCTCAAAGCTATTGAGAATAAATCGGATATAATCAATGATGTTTCATCTTTTAATTACGATATAAATGCCATTGATAAAATAAAAAAATTCAATGTTTGGAAAGTATTACATCATATGCAAGGAACCCCGAATACTATGCAAATAAACCCTAAGTATAAGGATGTTTTATTAGATCTTTACGATTTTTTTGAAAAAAAATTAAAAAAAGATTTTAAAAAATTTAGATATAAAAAATTTATTATTGATCCTGGTATAGGATTTGGAAAAAATTTGAAACATAATTTGATATTGATGAATAAAATTTCATTATTTCATTCCCTTGGATTTCCTTTGCTAATAGGGACTTCTAGAAAAAGATTTATTAATCAAATTTCTGGATCTTTTGATAGCAAAGAAAGGATTGGCGGAACCCTAGCTTCTGTTTTATATACCTTATCACAAGGCGTACAAATATTTAGAGTACACAATGTTCATGAAGTTAAACAAGCTATATTGGTTTTTAAAAAAATAATCTCTATTTAATGGTAAAAAAATATTTTGGGACAGATGGGATACGAGGCACAGTTAATCAAGGACATATCAATGGAGAAAGATTTTTTAAATTCGGATTGGCTGCAGGAACTTATTTTATAAATCAAAAAAAAAGTAAACAAACTGCAATTATTGCAAAAGATACCAGATTATCTGGCTACACTTTAGAACCAGCACTTGTGTCGGGGTTGGCTTCTGCAGGAATGCATGTTTTTACCTTAGGACCTTTACCTACTAATGGTCTAGCCATGCTAACAAAAAAAATGAAAGCCAATATGGGCATCATGATTACAGCTTCACATAATCCTTATTATGATAATGGTCTTAAATTATTTGCACCAGATGGTCTAAAATTATCAGATAAAATAGAAAAGAAAATTGAAAAAATAATTGACTCTCAAACATCAATATATCTTTCAAATCCTAACACACTGGGTCGAGTAAAACGATTAGAAGATGCAAATGAAAATTATATTAAAATTTTAAAAAGAAACTTTAAAAAAAGCTTTAACCTCAAGGGAATGAAGATCGTTCTAGATTGTGCCAATGGCGCCGGTTATAAAGCTGGACCAAAACTTTTTTCTTCTCTTGGTGCGAAAGTAATTTCTATTGGTGTAAAACCTAACGGACTTAATATTAATGATAGATGCGGATCAACTTATCCAGACAATATTAGTAGAGCAGTTAAAAAATATAAAGCAAATATTGGTATTGCGCTAGACGGCGACGCAGATCGAATAATTTTATGTGATGAAAAAGGAAAAATTATTGATGGAGATCAAATCATTGCTATGTTAGCCAAAAGATGGAAAGCTAAGAAATTATTAAAAGGCGGAGTGGTAGGTACATTAATGTCTAATTACGGATTAGAAAACTTCCTTAAATCTGAAAATATTAAATTTATAAGGGCTAATGTAGGTGACAGGTATGTCAAAGAAAAAATGAAGTCTTATAAATATAATTTAGGCGGTGAGCAGTCTGGTCATATAATCTTAGGAAAATTTGCAACAACAGGTGATGGTTTATTAGTAGCTTTAGAGATTTTATACTCCTTAAGAAAAGGCAAAAAAGCAAGTGACGAGTTCAATGTTTTTGAATCTATTCCTCAGATACTAGAAAATGTTACGGTAAAAAATAAAAATATAATTTCTTGTCTGAGGACTAAACAAGCTATTAAAAAAGCAGAAAAATTAATTAAAAATCAAGGAAGATTATTAGTGAGAAAATCTGGAACAGAGCCCAAAGTAAGAATTATGGGTGAATCAAAAAATAAACATCTTTTACGAAAGTGTATTCAAACAATAAAACAATCGATAAAATAATTTGAAATCTAAATCTAAAGTATTAATCATAGCAGGCTCAGACTCATCTGGTGGTGCAGGAATACAAGCTGACATTAAAACAGTTACCTCGCTGGGCTCTTATGCTATGACAGCTATTACTGCAGTCACCGCTCAAAACACGACAGGAGTAAATTCAATTGTGAGCATAAACCCAAAAGAAATTTTTAAACAAATAGTTTTTACCTGTAAGGATATAAGGCCTGATGCCATAAAAATTGGAATGCTTCATTCATCGAGTGTCATTAAAGCAGTTATCTTGGCTCTTGAGAAAGTAAAAGTTTCTAAAATAGTTCTAGACCCTGTTATGATTGCAAAAGGCGGCGCTAAGTTAATAAATGATAGTGCTATTCATATTCTAAAAAAGAGCTTAATTAAAAGAGCATTTTTGATCACACCAAATATTCCAGAAGCAGAAGTTTTAACTAAAGTAAAAATTAAAAATTCTAAAGATATGATTAGAGCAGCTCACATTTTAGTTAAACTTGGAGCAAAAAATGTTTTAATTAAAGGTGGCCATCTCAAATCAAAATTTATGCAAGATATTTTAGTTAATAAAAAAACAATTAAAGTTTTTAAAAGTAAAAAATTTTCAACTAAAAATACTCATGGTACAGGATGTACTTTATCAAGCGCTATAGCCACCTTTTTGTCATGTGGAAAACTTTTAAATAATTCCTGTGAGCTTGGAATTAAATATGTTAACGAAGCAATAGGATCTAACCTTAATTATGGAAAAGGCCATGGTCCAGTTAATCATTTAAATTCGTTAATTATTAAAAAAAAATATAAATAATGAGAAACGTGGTAGTAGTAGGGTCTCAATGGGGAGACGAAGGTAAAGGTAAAATTGTTGATTGGTTATCAGATCAAGCAGACGTTGTTATTCGCTTCCAAGGTGGACACAATGCTGGACATACTTTAGTTATTGACAAAAAAGTTTTTAAATTAAGATTGCTGCCCTCAGGTATAGTTCGAGCAGGTAAAATTTCTATTTTGGGCAATGGTGTTGTAATTGATCCATGGGCATTGCTTGATGAGATAAAAGAAATTAAGAAACAGAACGTCAATGTTACACCTGAAAATTTTATGATTTCAGAAACAGCTTCTTTAATTCTTCCTTTTCATAGAGAGATGGATGAAATAAGAGAAGATGCGGCCGGCAAAGGAAAAATAGGAACTACCAGAAGAGGTATTGGGCCTTGTTATGAAGATAAAGTAGGTAGACGTTCTATTCGTGTGATGGACTTACGATCTGAAAGCAATTTAGACGCCAGATTAAAAAATGTTTTATTGCATCATAACGCCATTAGAAAAGGACTAAAAAAGAAAATTTATAAAAAAGACGATCTTAAGAAAGATTTATTAAAGATCGCACCGCAAGTTTTAAAATTCGCTCAGCCAGTTTGGTCAAAAATAGATGAATATAGAAAGAAAAGAAAAAAGATATTATTTGAGGGTGCTCAAGGTATACTGCTAGATGTTGATCATGGCACTTATCCATTTGTAACTTCTTCTAATACAGTCCCAGCTATGGCAGCTACGGGAACTGGATGTGGCCCAAATACGATTGGTTATGTCTTAGGAATTACTAAAGCCTATACAACTCGTGTTGGTAGCGGTCCTTTTCCAACAGAACTTTTTGATAAAATAGGAGAAAGTTTAGGTAAGAGAGGAAAAGAATTTGGAACAGTTACCGCTAGAAAAAGAAGATGTGGTTGGTTTGACGGAGTTTTAGTTAGACAAACAATAAAATTATCAGGAATTACTGGTATTGCCTTAACAAAACTTGACGTATTAGATGAATTAGACGAAATAAAAGTTTGTATTGAGTATGAACTAAATGGTAAAAAAATAGACTATTTACCGGCTGCCTCAGAAGATCAGTTTAATATAAAACCTATTTACAAAACTTTTCCTGGTTGGAAAAGTTCTACCCAAGGAATTAGAAACATGGAAGAACTCCCGGAAAAAGCAAAAATTTATATTCACGCTTTAGAGGATTTTATAGGCTGCAAAGTTTCAAGCATCTCTACGAGCCCTGAGCGGGAAGACACCATATTAATCGAAGATCCTTTTAAGATTTAATTTGCAGACAGTAAATTTTTAGACTTACCAGCATTGATCATCGATTTTTGAAGTTTTTCAAAAGCTCTAGTTTCAATTTGTCTAATTCTCTCTCTACTAATTTTGTATTTTTGACTTAATTCCTCTAAGGTTTTAGGATTTTCTGCTAATCTTCTTGCTTCTATAATCTCTTTTTCTCTATCGTTTAAAATAGTCATAGCCTCATAAAGTAATTCTTTTTTATCATCGAATTCTTGCTTTTGTGAAATGATCAGTTCTTGATCTAAGTTTTCATCTACAAGCCAGTCTTGCCACTCATCTGCTTCTCCAGCTTTAATAGGATCGTTAAGAGATTTTTCATGTCCCATAAGTCTTCGGTTCATATTTATTACCTCATGTGAGTCAACATCTAATCTTTTGGATATTTCTTCAACATGCTCATCTCTAAGGTCACCTTCTTGATTAGGTGCAATTTGGTTTTTAAGTTTTTTTAAATTAAAAAAAAGTTTTTTTTGTGCTGTTGTGGTACCCATCTTAACTAAACTCCAAGATTTTAAGACGTATTCTTGTATAGCTGCTTTAATCCACCACATAGCATAAGTTGCTAGTCTAAAACCACGTTCAGGGTCAAATTTTTTAACTGCTTGCATCAAACCAATATTACCCTCGGATATTAGTTCATTAACTGGCAGACCATAACCTCTATAGCCCATAGCAATCTTCGCAACCAATCTTAAATGACTTGTTACTAGTTTATGTGCAGCTTTCAAATTTCCTCTTTCTTTCCAACTTTTAGCGAGCATGTATTCTTCCTCTGCATCAAGCATTGGAAACTTTTTTATTTGAGCTAAATAGAGAGACAAACCACCAACAGAAGGTGAAGGTAAATTGGTTATTTTTGTTTTATTCGTCATTATACTTTATTTATATTTATAAGCTACAATTTGATTTTTCAATGGCTTAATTTGTTTAATAAATCTAGGATTTTTTTGAAATCTTGGGGAAGCTTAGAGTCAAAATTCATAAATTTTTTTGATGTAGGGTGAATAAAACCTAAATTTTTTGCATGCAGAGCTTGCCTGTTTAAAATTTTTAATTTTTTTTCAAAATCATCATTAATTTTTTTAAATTTTAGATTTTTTTTCCCATATTGTTGATCCCCAAGTAATGAACATCCCTTATAAGCCATATGAACTCTTATTTGATGAGTTCTTCCAGTTTCTAGTTCACATTCTATAAAACTAATTTTGGGAATATCCTTAATTTCGAAAACTTTCAAAGTGTTATAATTTGTTATTGCTTTCTTCCCAGACACTTCAGTAACAGACATTAGTTGTCTATTCTTTCTACTTCTCCCAATTAAAGTCTCAATTCTCCCGCTAAGAGGTCTTAAAACACCCCAACACAAAGCATGATATTTACGTTTAATTGTATGGTCGCTAAATTGTTTTCCTAAAATTGCATGAACATTGTTATTTTTTGCAACCACAAGCAGTCCACTAGTTTCTTTATCAATTCTATGAACAATACCAGGTCTAGTATTTCCATTAATATTAGATAGCCTTTTTTTATATTTGTAAATTAAAGCATTAACCAAAGTTTTATTATGATTACCTGCGCCTGGATGAACAACCATTCCAGCCGGTTTATTCACAATTAAAATATCTTTATCTTCATGAACTATATTTAATTTTATAGAAGCGGGTAAAATTTTTGTTTCTTCTTTTGGGACTAAATTTATTTCTATATGATCATTCTCTTTTAATTTTTTTGATGGAGAGTTAATTATTGAGTTATTAACCTTAACCTGCTTTAATGTTATAATTTTTTTAAGACTTGACCTCGATAAGTCGGGTAATAATTTTACAAGCACTACATCAAGACGACTATCAGCGTCTTTATTAGTAATTAAGAATTTTGTTGAGTTATTAGACATTTAAATTTAAATTAACATTATATGCGTTCGTAGCTCAATTGGATAGAGCGCCTGACTTCGGATCAGGAGGTTGAGGGTTCAACTCCTTCCGGACGCACCAAATAAATAGATAAAAATTTTATTTAATACCAAGTTTTTTTTTAAACTCAACAACTGCATATTTAAAATCTTCCCACCTTTTATCGTATTGATGAACTACCGCATAAGGTTCATTATGTATATTAACTAATTCACTATTGTTATTAAACCTAATTTTTTTGAGATAGTACGCCGTAGCTATAGGGCCGGCTTCATTAGAATGAAAAAAACTATTTTTAATCAAATTATTATGAGCTATATAATTTCCATGTGACTGGTCAGAACCTCTGGCTCCTTTGTCTCTTCTAAAAGTTAGAACATATTTTAATCTCCTTTTGAACTTATGTTTGGATATTTGATCTATCATTAAAGTTAAAAAAGTTTTGATACTTCCATGTGCTCCAAGAATAGTGCCACCACATGAAATAGTGTTATTTGATATAGCATCATACGTTTCTTTGCCATAGGTTTTAATCAACCAGCTTGAATTATATGGGCAATCTTTAATTTTTTTATCTTCTAGAAAATAATTAATAGAACCTTTGTAAGAGTAATTAAATGGATTAGATTGAAAATAAATATCTCGTGAGTCACAAAAAAGGATATTTTTGTATTTATCTCTTTGTAAGACGTCTAAGAAAAAAGAATAGCGTTTGAGTTGAATGTCAAACTTATGAACACTTACTTCTAAAAAATTACAATTATATTCTTTTAGAAACTTTTTAGTTTCAAAGTCTTTTTGCCCAACTAAGAAAAAAACTTCATCATCATAATATTTTCTTAAGCTTTTCAAAAAAAATTCTATTTGATTTGGCTGCAACCCACAGGCAGCAGTTAAAATTAAATTTTTCATAATATCTAAATCTCTTTGTTTTCTAAATTATCCAATCTTTTAATAAGTCTTTATTATTTTTTATAAAATCAGGATAGTTTTCGTCTATATCAATTTTTTTGAAACTGTAACCTCTGTCAAAAATATCTTTATTGTTATAAATTTTTTCTTCTATTATTTTTTCATTCACAAATTCATTTTTATTAAATTCTCCATGTGAGAAAGACTTAATCTTTTGTACAATATCAGATGGTTTTTGTAGAAATGAAAAATGCCAACCACCTTTAATTATTTGTAATCCAATTTTATCAAGCCTCCAAAAAGGATATTTTTTAAATTTTAAACTTCTTAATTTATGGGGGGCAGGAAAATTTTTCATTAATGTCATTTTTGAACCTATCCAATTATTTTCATCCAAATTTTGAAGATTAATTTTATACATAAACATTGTATGTGAAAAAGCACTAAATTTAGTATTTTTTTTGATCAGATTTAATTTTGACAGATCCGGTATTTCATCAGAGTCTGATAAAATAATTAAGTCATTGTCGTGAGCCTTTATCAAACCTTTTGAAAGTTCATTCCTTTGATGTTGTTCAACTAGAGACTCTCCACCTGTATGATTATAAAAATTAATTTTTTTATCATAATTAGCAACTATATACTTTATTTTGTGTTTAAATTTTTTAAAGCGATTGATATTAAAGTTAAGTTTTTTTTCTTTTCCCTGATGTGTCTTAGTAGATTCTGAAACAATAAAATAATCTACATCTTTATCAAGTATATTAAAACGTAAGTCTAACACATGGTCTTCATTAAAATATTGAAAGCAATCGTATATAGCCATTAATCGAAATATAAATCTTTTAAATTTTCTACTTTATCTAAATATTTTAAACCATATTTATTTGAAATAATTTTTAACAAGCTTATTTGTCCAAATATTAGCATTAAACAAATAAACATTTCCTCATTTTCTAAAATCAATTTTTTTCCTTCTTCACTATTAAAATTTGGAATAAAAATCATATCCATTTCAGCAGGTACTCTGGTCGCGTGTGAACCTATTTCTTTCCAGTCAATAATTGTATAATTAAGTTTATACAAATAATTTAAAAGTTCGCTCCAATTTGGAACATCTTTATACATTGAGTGTATTTGAAACTCTAATCTTATAAGCAAAGGTTTATATTTTCCAATTCCTTTTAATATTTCAAGCTCAGCCCCTTGAGTGTCTATTTTAAGATAATCTAATTTGTTTATACCCAATTTAGTTAGCGAAGAGTCTAAAGTTTCACAATCGACTTCTATCTTTTTAGTTACTTTATAATCTAGGTAATTTTTTTTTTTAATTCTATGTAAGTCAAAAAGTTCTGGATTTGGTTCATACATAGACGAGCTCCCAAGACGATTTTCTAACATAAAAATTTCTTTTTTCTTTTTTGAGCTCCATAACCCATTTTCAATTACATATTTATTTTTTTCTTTTAATTTTTTAGCCTCTTCTTTTATGGGCTCAATAAGAATAGTTTCAAAAAATTGATCATATTTAGATGGTGTAAATTGATCAGAGTTAAATCCACCTTGAGCGCCTACATCTAAAGTAATTATTTTTTTTTGATTTAGTAGGGAAATAATTAAGTTGTCGAAATTTTGCTTATTATTAGCAAAAAAACTTTTTTCAGAAAAAAAATTTATAGCTCTACGATTTATTTTAAAAAAAAAAAATATTTTATAAATTAGAGGAAGTAAAATTTTTGAAAAACTTTTACCTAATTTTCCAATTATACTTTTCATTTTTTTGTAAAGGTAGCCAGTCCAATTTTTTTGCCATTGATATTACATGACGAACAGTGCAAATGAGTTCTATCGAAAATAAATAAATCTCCCAAATTCCACTTGTAAACAAATTCAACTTCTAAACCATTCAAATTATTTATATCTTCGTGTTTTAAATATTGTTCATAGTCACTTTTATTAAAAACTTTGTCTCCATACATTTTTAAATGATCAGAAGATCTAACATTTTTTCCTTTTTTAAAATTTTCAGGACTATTCTCTTTTAAATCATTCTCTTTATTAGTAAAATTTGTTGAAGGTCCATAGTATCTGTTTTTAAAAATTATAGTTTCTCCATGATTACTTAACGGTAATAATGTTTGTTTATAAATTATATCTTTTAAATTAAATCCTCCGTCAACATGTAAACCTATTGGATTGAAGCTTTCTTGAAAAAGACCTAAGCATTCCGTTCCATCTTTTTCATTTATATTATCCATAACAAAATCTCCAATTTCTAATTTAATTCTTTCTCTTAAAATTTGTTCCTGCTCTTTTCCAAATCCTGATATCCATCTTTTTTTTACTACTTTTTGTTTCAAGTTGTTAACAGTTACAGGCAATTCTGAATAAAGTTTTAAAAATTTTTCAACTTCATTTGAGTTCAAAAATTTTTTAATTACTTTAGGAGATCCTTCTAAACTTTTTATTTTATTTAGATTTTCATGCATTAAAATTATTCGCCAATGTTAATTAATGTACCTTTTATTTTTGCTCCATAATATGCGGTATAAAAAACAATTACACCTAAACCAAAATAAACAAAAGAAATCAATACACCTTTAAAAATTTCAAGGATATTTACTGTTTGATTTATTAATATATTTCTCATTTCCTCGAAAATATGAACTAATGGCAAAATTTTCGCTATTACTTGCAGCACACCAGGCAGAATCTCAATTGGATAATAAATGCATCCAAGCGGTGCTAAAAAAAATAAACTTGCCCAGGCAATATTTTCAAAAGATGGACCAAATCTCAGCAAACCTGCTGTAACAAGCAGACCTAGACTTATACCAAATATATAAAGAGCGATAAGAAGAAAAATTAAAGGTATGCCTAATTTAAAAATAGATACACCAAACAGAGGTATAGCAAGAAGCACCGCAGGCACCAATCCAATTAACGTTCTGAAAATTGCCGTCATCGTAAGAGCTGCAATAATTTCACTTATCTTTATTGGCGCAATAAACAAATTTGTGAAATTTCTACTCCAAATTTCCTCAAGGAACATCATGTTGTAACTAATACTTGATCTAAAAAGAAAATCATAAAGTATTGCAGCAGTGAGAATAATACCTACAGTATTGCTGTAATATGAGGAACTCATAGTAAAAAATTCTGAAATGAAACCCCATAAAAACACTTGTATTGAAGGCCAATAAATTAAGTCTAAAATTCTCGGAAAAGAACCTTTGATCAAATAAACATGTCTTAGACTTAAACCATAAATTTTATGCCAACTCATTTATGCTCCTTGCTATTTGTAAAAAAGTATCTTCAAGGTTATCTCTACCATGTTTGCTGATTAGTTGTTTACAAGTTCCTCTGTCAACTATCTGTCCCTCTTTCATCATAATTACAGTGTCACAAAGTCTTTCGACTTCTTTCATATTATGAGAAGCTAATAAAATAGTTATTTTGTTTTTTGATTTATATGTTTCTATATACTCTCTAACAAAGTCTCCAATATCAGGATCTAAACTTGCTGTTGGTTCATCCAGAAACAAAATATCTGGTTTATTAATTAATGATTTAGCTAGAGAAACTCTATTTTTTTGTCCTGAAGACAATTCACCTGTATTTTTTGTTAAAAAATTATTTAAATTTAGATCATTTGAAATTTCTTCAATTCTATTTTTTAAGTCTTTGATGCCGTAGAGCCTACCGTAAACCTCTAAATTTTGTCTAACCGTAAGTTTTTTAGGTAATTCAATATATGGTGATGCAAAGTTCATTCTGCTCAAAAGATCGTTGCGATTAGCACTATTGACATTTTGATTATTAATCAAAACTTTTCCACTTGATGGTGAGATTAAACCTAGCATCATTCCTATAGAAGTTGTTTTTCCACAACCATTTGGACCAAGCAAGCCTAATGTCTTATTCTTTTCTAATGTAAAATTAATATTATTAACTGCTAAATAATTTTTAAATTTTTTTGTTAGATTTTGTACTTTTATATCCATAAATTATTTTGCTGCCCTATTAAGTCTGTCATTAATTGCTAAACCAATACCAGTTTGTGGAATTGAACATACTTTAATCATTTTATAATTTTTGTTTTTTACTAATCTTAATATTCTATATAAGTTTTTAGCTGCTTCATTTAAACTGGATTTAAAACTTAAATTAAAAATATTTTTTCTTTTTTTATATTTTTTTCCAAAAACAATAAAGGCTTCATTGCTTTTTGCTTTTGTTTGGTTAAGTTTTATTGGTATACCTGGTGAGTAATGTCTTTTGAGCATTCCAGGGGCTCTGATATTTTTTGATTCATGATAGACTTTAATTTTTCTACTTAATTTTTTAGAAATAGCTGCAGGACTTACCAGCCCTGGCCTTAATATCTTTGGCCTGGATGTTAAATCTATAACAGTTGACTCAAGACCAATCTTACATGGCCCATCATTTAAAATAATTTTTAAAGAGTCTTTAAATTCCTGAGCCACATCTTCAGCAGTAACAGGACTGATATGTGAAGATTTGTTAGCACTTGGTATAGCCAATGGAAAGTCTAAGGAATTTAATATTTTTCTTAATATTTTATTTTTTGGGAATCTTACCGCAACAGTTTGTAATTTTGCGGTCGCCACGTTAGATATAAGTGATTTTTTCTTTTTTTTTAAAACAAAAGTTATAGGCCCAGGAGAAAATTTTTTATAGAGCTTAAAAAAATTAGTATTTAATTCTACATCTTTTTTTAATTGTTTTAGATTATAGTAATGAATAATAAGTGGATTTTTTAAAGGTCTTTTTTTTAGAAAATAAATTTTTTTTACTGATTTTGAAGAATAAGCATTAGCAGCTAAACCATATACAGTTTCAGTAGGAACACCTATAAGCTCTTTTTCTTTAAGGAGATTTATAGCTTTAGATAGATTATTGTTATTAACTTTTAATATATTTGAATAGATATTCTTCATAATGTAATTATTATACTTTTAATGAAAAATGAAAATATTCCAGAGAATACAAAAAGTAAATCAATAAAAGAGATTAAAGACGAAATTAATCAAATTCTTGAAAAACTAGAAAGCAATGAGACTAATTTATCAGACTCAATGAATGATTATGCTCGTCTTATTAGCTTGAATAGACGTGTAGACTTGCTGTTCAAACAAAGAAATAAAGAGATTTCTTCTATTGGAAAAAAAATTAAGAAAAATCTTTAATAATGCTTGAATTATTTTTAAATACGAACGCAAAAAAAACAGATGTTTTTTTGAAAAAGTATTTAAATCGTCAAAAAAACTCAGGTCTAATGTCTGCCATGAAGTTTGGTTCATTATCAGGAGGAAAAAAAGTAAGATCTTCAATAATTATAGGTGCTGGTAAATTATTTAATCTCAAAACCAGTAAACTTTTAAATCTTTGTGCGGCTGTTGAGTGTATTCATTCTTATTCTTTAATTCACGACGATCTTCCTTGTATGGACAACGATCGAATGCGCAGAGGAAAACCTGCTACACATGTAAAATTCGGAGAGTCTACAGCCATCCTGGCTGGTAACTCACTATTAACCTTAGCTTTTGAAATGATTACAGATAAAAATTACAAAATAGATTATAAAGCAAAAGTAGAACTTATCAAATATCTAGCACTTTGTTCTGGTCATACCGGTATAGCAGGAGGTCAATATCTTGACTTAAGTTTTGAAAAAAAGAAAAAAAAATTTCCAGATATTCTAGATATGCAGAGAAAAAAAACAGGAAAATTATTTAATTTTTGCTGCTTAGGACCTGGTGTAATAGCAAAAAAAAATTTTGGAGAATTAAAATCTCTGAGTAAATTAGGTGAAGAAATAGGTTTATTATTTCAATTAGCTGATGATTTTATTGATTTTAAGGGATCAAAAAAATTAGCTGGCAAGTTTACTAAAAAAGATCAAAAAAAAGGTAAATCTACTTTAATAAGCTTAATAGGCTATCAAAAAGCTAATTTTTATGCCCTGCGATTGAAGAGAAATATATTGAGTAAATTGAAAAAACATGGAAAAAAAGCAAACAATTTAATTAATACAGTAGAATTTATTTTAGAAAGAAATTTTTAATGAGTAAACTATTAAACCAAATTAATTTTCCAGCAGATTTAAGAAAATTAAAAAAAAATCAGTTAAAACAAGTTTCAGATGAACTTAGAGAGGAATTAATTAGTGTAGTTTCTGAAACGGGTGGTCACTTAGGAGCAGGACTTGGTGTTGTTGAGCTAACAGTAGCTGTTCATTATGTGTTTAACACTCCAAAAGATAAGTTAGTTTGGGATGTAGGTCACCAATGCTATCCGCACAAAATTATTACAGGCAGAAAAGATTCTATAAGAACATTAAGAAAAGGAGGGGGCTTATCTGGATTTACTAAAAGAGCAGAAAGTGAATATGATCCATTTGGAGCAGCCCATAGTTCAACGTCAATTTCTTCAACATTAGGCATGGCAATTGCAAATAAATTATCAAACAATAATAATAATGTCGTAGCCGTGATCGGTGATGGAGCTATGAGTGCGGGTATGGCTTATGAAGCTATGAATAATGCAGGTGCACTGAAATCAAAACTTATTGTGATTTTAAATGATAACGAGATGTCAATCGCTAAACCAGTTGGTGCGATGAGCAAATATCTTGCTACGCTTTTATCTGGAAAGATGTATTTTAGCTTTAGAGAAACTGTTAAAATGATTATTTCAGCTTTTTCAAAAAGATTTGCCGAAAAAACCGCTAAAGCTGAAGATTTATTAAAAGGACTAGTTACAGGTGGAACATTATTTAGTGAACTAGGTTTTTATTATATAGGACCCATAGACGGACATGACATTGATAATTTAGTTCAGGTGCTAGAAAATGTTAAAAACTCGAAACATAAAGGGCCTGTTTTAATTCACACTATCACCCAAAAAGGAAAAGGATATAAACATGCCGAGGAGTCAGGAGATAAATATCACGGTGTTTCTAAATTTAATGTGAAAACTGGCGAACAAGCAAAAAGTAAGTCCAATACTCCTTCCTATACAAAAATATTTGCTGAAACATTAATCAAACATGCTGAGCAAGATACAAAAATTATAGGTATAACTGGAGCAATGCCATCAGGAACAGGTATGGATATATTTCAAAATAGATTTCCAGATCGCATGTTTGATGTAGGAATAGCTGAACAACATGCTGTAACCTTTGCGGCAGGACTTGCCACAGAAGGTTACAAACCTTTTGCGGCAATTTATTCAACTTTTTTACAACGTGCTTACGATCAAGTAGTTCATGATGTTGCCATTCAGTCTTTACCTGTCCGATTTGCAATTGATAGAGCTGGACTAGTTGGATCAGATGGTCCTACGCACGCAGGATCTTTCGACATTACTTACTTGTCTACACTTCCTAATTTTGTTGTAATGGCAGCAAGCGATGAAGCTGAACTTGTAAAAATGATTAATACTGCAGTAAAAATTAAAGATAAACCATGTGCTTTTAGATATCCAAGAGGAAACGGAGTTGGTGTTGACTTGCCAGATATAAGTGAGGCGCTTGAAATTGGTAAAGGAAAAATTGTCAGAAAAGGAAAACAAGCAGCTATTTTGTCTTTTGGCGCAAGGTTAGAAGAATGTAAAAAAGCAGCAGAAACTTTATCAGCTAAAAGCATAGAACTTACTATAGTAGATGCAAGATTTGCTAAACCCCTAGATGAAAAATTAATAATGAAAATTGCAACTACACATGAAGCTGTAATTACAATCGAGGAAGGTTCAATTGGTGGATTTGGTTCTCATGTAGCTCAACTATTATCTGAAAGAGGAGTATTTGATAAAGGTTTAAAATTTAGATCTATGACTTTACCCGATGTATTCATTGATCAAGATAGTCCAGAAGCTATGTATAAAAAAGCAGGTTTAGACAGTTTATCAATCGTAAATAAAGTAGAAGATATTTTAAAATCTAATATTGTTTTAGCTCAGAACAAAACAAAGAATTCAAATTAACCACATTGAGCACGGTTCATCAAGAAATGATCTAATATAACACAAGCTAGCATTGCTTCACCTATTGGAACCGCTCTAATACCTACACAAGGGTCATGTCTCCCTTTTACAGAAATATTTGTATTCTTACCTTTTCTATCAATTGTTTCTCTACTTGATAATATTGAAGAAGTTGGCTTCACAGAAAACGAAGCAATAACATCTTGACCGGAGGAAATTCCACCTAATATTCCTCCTGCGTTGTTTGATTTAAAATTTAATTTTCCAGACTTAACTCTCATTTCATCAGAATTTTCTTCACCACTTAAAAATGCAGAGCTCATGCCAGCTCCGATATTTACTCCTTTAACAGCGTTGATACTCATTAAAGCCGCAGCAATATCTGTGTCTAGCTTTGAATAAATAGGAGCACCCAAGCCTACCGGAATTCCGCTTGCCCTTAATTCAATAATAGCACCACAAGAGGAACCTGCTTTTCGAACAGATAGTAAATATTGTTCCCATAATTTTATTGATTTTTTATCAGGACAAAAAAATGGATTTTTTCTAATTTCAGTATTGTTCCAATTATTTCTATCACAAGACATTAAACCAAGTTGTGTTACTGCACCAATAATATTAAATTTTGAACCAATCAATTTGCTTAAAACTATTCTTGCAACAGCCCCAGCAGCTACTCGACAAGCTGTTTCTCTAGCAGACTGTCTACCGCCACCTCTGTAGTCTCTAATGCCGTATTTTTTAAAATAAGTAAAATCAGCATGTCCTGGTCTAAATTTATTTTTAATCGTCTCATAGTCTCTTGAGCGCTTATCTTCATTGTAAATAATAATCGAAATAGGTGTTCCAGTGCTTTTGCCCTCAAAAACACCGGACAAAATTACTATTTTATCACTCTCTTTTCGTTGTGTAGTAAACTTGGATTGGCCCGGTCTTCTTCTATCCATGTCTTTTTGAATTTCATTTTCAGATATAGGTATATTAGGCGGGCACCCGTCAATAACACAGCCTATAGCTGGTCCATGAGATTCTCCCCAAGTTGTAAATCTAAATATTTTACCAAAAGTATTAAAAGACATAGTTAATTAATGTATAAATTATTTTACAGAATATATGAATCAAAAAAATGGCAAAAACTCTCTTGGATTAGACTCTATATTTGAGGATCTAGAAAATCCTATAGATTTATTCAAAAACTGGTTTAAGAAAGCCGAAGAAGCTGAGATAAACGATCCTAATGCCCTTGCCCTTGGGACCGCCGATCAAAAGAATCAACCTAGTGTTAGAATGGTTCTATTAAAAGGATTAAGCAATGAAGGATTTGTTTTCTACACAAATTTTAATAGCAAAAAGGGAAGTGACCTAAAAAATAATCAACAAGCTTCTATGTGTTTTCATTGGAAAAGTTTGAGAAGACAAGTTCGTATAATCGGTAAAGTTCAACAAGTTTCAGATAAAGAAGCTGACGAGTATTATAATTCAAGACCTTACAAAAATAGAATAAGTGCTTGGGCTTCAAATCAATCAAAAAAATTAGATAGTAGAGATACTTTTTTAAAAAAAATTACAGAATTTGAAAAGAAATATCCTGACCATAAGAATGTTCCAAGACCACCCTATTGGTCTGGGTGGAGAATTTTACCTAAAGAAATAGAGTTTTGGCTAGACGGCGAGGGAAGAATTCATGAACGTTTAAATTATATTAATAATGAAGGGAAGTGGACAAAAGAAATTCTTTATCCTTAAAAAGATCTATTTAAACTAAAACCAGTTAAATTTTGTAGAATTTTTTTTTCGGGACAATCTTTAAATAATCCAAGAGTATCGTGTGAAACATTTACAAAGTATTCTGCTCTTTGAAAGCTAGCTTCAACTGCTTTATATTTTTTAATTAATTGAAGAGTTTTTTCAAAATCTTCTTTTGTTCTTTGATACTTCTTAAATATCTCAATTAAAAAATTCCTTTCATCGGTGTTTGCTCTTTGAAAAATTATAATCAAAGGCAATGTCACTTTTCCCTCATAAAAATCTTTACCAATTTTTTTTCCAAAGATAATTTCTTTAGAATAATAGTCTAATGCATCATCTGCAATTTGAAAAGCAAGACCGATATTTTTACCATATGACTCCAATGAATTTTTTTCTTTTTCATTGCTTTTAGCTAAACATGCACCTGTTTTAGTTGAAGCGGAAAATAAAGCAGCTGTTTTTAAATTTATAATATCAATATAAGTTTCCTCTAAAAGATCAGCTTCGCCTTTGTGTTCTAATTGCATTACTTCCCCTTGAGCAATTTTTGCTGATGTCGATGACAACAATTTTAAAATTTCTAAGTCACCATCATCAACCATAATTTCAAAACATCTGCTGAGAAGATAATCACCAACCAAGATAGATGACTGGTTTCCCCATAAAGCATTTGAAGTTTTTATTCCTCTCCGAAGGTCACTTTCATCAATCACATCGTCATGCAGCAATGTAGCATTATGGATGAGTTCTACACAAGCAGACAGGCTAACGTCACGTTTTCCCAAAGTATCGTAACCAGCTAATCTTGCTGAACCTAGCGTTAAAAGTGCTCTTAATCTTTTACCACCAGAACTAAGATGATAAGCGCTCATTTTTTTAATAAGCCCGACTTTACTTTCTAATTTAAGCTCTATTAGTTTCTCAACTTCTGCAATTTTTTCACTTAAGAGATTCTTCAAGTCCAAGTAGGCTGAGTTTGCAGATTTTTGAAGCGGTATTACAGATCCCATAGAATGTATTTATAATCTAATTCCTGAATAATAAATTTTAATTTTAAACTTTGATGACGCACCTTTTTATTCAACTGGCAGTAGAACAATAAACATTTATAATTTATTTCTAGTACTGATATAAAAAAACTATTAATAATCAATAAAATTATGTTTCCCTTTTTTAAAAAAAAACCGATTGTTCCACACGTTAGATTGACTGGCGTTATAGGTAATGCCGGTAGATTTAACAAAGGTATGGATTTAACCGGTCAGAGAGATATTTTAAAAAAAGCTTTTTCAATTAAAAAAATCACACATGTTGCTATCTCTATAAATTCACCAGGTGGTTCGCCAGTCCAATCACATTTAATCTATAGTTATATTAGGCAGCTTGCTGATAAAAAAAAGATAAAAGTCATTATTTTTGCTGAAGATGTTGCCGCCTCAGGTGGTTATCTAATTTCTTGTGCAGGAGACGAGATCTATGCAAACTCAAGCTCAATCATCGGCTCTATTGGAGTTATATCGGCATCATTTGGATTTAAAGAATTGATAAAAAAAATAGGTATTGAGCGAAGAGTTTATACCGCAGGCAAAAACAAAAGTACATTAGACCCTTTTGTTGAAGAGAAAGAAGAAGACATAAAAAGACTTAAAAGTATTCAACTGGAACTTCACGCAGATTTTATTAAAGTAGTAGAGACAAGTAGAGGTTCAAAATTACAGGAGCCAGAAAAAAATAATATTTTTACGGGTGAATTTTGGACTGGATCTTCAGCGCTAAAACTTGGTTTAATCGATGGGCTTGGCAATGCCGATCAAATACTGAAAGAAAAATTTGGTGAAGATGTAGTTGTTAAAAATTTTGAAAAACCAAAAAGCTGGATTGGAAAAAAACTTTCAGCTTCTGTTGAAGGCCAGGTCACTAATGTTATTAATTCAATAGAAGAAAAAACTTTTTGGCAAAAATTTGGTTTATAAATGCCAAAAAAAAAAATTACTAAAAAAAATAAAATTATATCTTTTCAAGATATTATTATGAGCCTTCAAAAATTTTGGGGAAAATATGGGTGTGTGATTCTACAACCATATGATATTGAAGTGGGTGCAGGAACTTTTCATCCAGCAACTACTTTAAGATCTCTAGGACCAAAACCTTGGAAAGCCGCCTACGTTCAACCTTCAAGACGCCCAACTGACGGTCGATATGGAGAAAACCCAAATAGACTTCAACATTATTATCAGTATCAGGTGATAATTAAACCATCACCAAAAGATATAAAACAAATTTATTTGAGAAGCTTAGCGGCTATTGGCATTGATACTAAAAAACACGATATTAGATTTATCGAGGATGACTGGGAAAGCCCGACACTTGGCGCAGCTGGTTTAGGTTGGGAAGTTTGGTGTGATGGTATGGAAGTTACACAATTTACTTACTTCCAACAAATGACAGGTATTGAATGTAAACCCGTGCCTGTTGAACTAACTTATGGTTTAGAGCGATTGTGTATGTTTGTACAAGGAAAAAAAAATGTTTACGATTTAGATTGGAACAACGAAGGAGTTAAATACAAAGAAGTATTTTTTCAAGCTGAAAAAGAATTTTCTGCCTATAACTTCGAGTTTGCAAATACTGAGTATTTACTCAAAAATTTTGAATTTGCCGAGAAAGAATGTAAAGCACTTTTAGAAAAAAAATTGGCTTTACCAGCATACGATCAGTGTTTAAAAGCTAGTCACATTTTTAACCTATTAGATGCCAGAGGAGTAATTGGCGTCGCTGAGAGAACAGGTTATATAAATAGAATAAGAGAACTTGCTAAAGGTTCTGGAGCAGCTTGGTTGGCAACCCAAGTTTAATATGGCTGAATTTTTACTTGAACTTTACAGTGAAGAGATTCCTCATGGGTTACAAATAAGCGCTAGAGATGAAATAAAAAAAAATTTATTAAAATCATTAGAGGAAGAAGGAATAAAATATAAATCCCCAGAAGTTTATTCCACGCCCACAAGAATAGCGCTATTCGTAAAAGAACTACCAAGCAAAATAAAGATAGGTGCAAAAGAGATTAGAGGCCCAAAAGTCGGTGTATCAGACAATATTATTGAGGGTTTTATGAGATCCCATCAAATTAGTAAATTAGATCTTTATGAAAAAGCAGTAGAAAAAGGAAATTTTTATCATTTCAAGAAAGAGTCCAGAAAGATTTTAACCGAAGACATGTTAGTTAAACTCGTGCCAAAATTATTAGGTTCAATTAAATGGAAGAAATCTATGCGATGGTCTGAACATGATTTAATGTGGGGTAGACCCTTAAGATCTATTTTGGCTTTATTTAATAATAAACACTTAAAGTTCGACTTCCATCACTTAAGCAGCACAGATGGAGTAATAATTATAGATAAATTTAATGATAAATTAAAAAAAATAAAAAATTTTAAGGAATATATTTCTTTGCTTAAATTAAATAATATTCATCTCAAGCAAGAAGACAGAAAAAATAGCATTCTCAAAAAATTTCAATCTATTTGCAAATCTAAGAGTTATCTTGAAAACTTTAATGAAAAATTAATAGAAGAAGTGACTAATATTACTGAAAACCCAAGTGTGATCATTGCTGATTTTGATAAATCTTATCTTGCTATTCCACAAGAAATAATTATCTCTACACTAGAAAGGCATCAAAGATACTTTCCATTATTTGATTCAAAAAATAGATTAACTAATAATTTTTTGATAGTTGCCAATAAACAAGACACACAAAATGTTATTAGAGATGGAAACAAAAGGGTAGTGATCGCTCGTTTATCAGATGCTCAATTTTTTTGGCAAATCGACAAAACTAGAAACTTAATTAAACAAATCTCTAAGTTAAAAGAGATTATATTTTTTGAAAAAATTGGGACTATTTATGACAAGGCACAAAGACTTAGAAAACTATCAGCGATTATCTCTGATCAATTAAATATTAATAAAGAAAAAATTGAGATAGCAGCTTCAATAAGTAAATCTGATTTAAAATCTAATTTAGTTGGAGAGTACCCTGAACTTCAAGGTGTTATGGGTAAATATTTTGCTATAGCGCAAGGTTTTGAAGAAGATGTGGCTAATGCTGTGAGAGATCATTATTTACCTACTGGATTATTATCTCCAGTTCCTAAAAAACCATTAAGTTATGCTCTTTCTATAACTGATAAGCTAGATAGTTTGGTAGGTTTTTTTGCAATTAATGAAAAACCAACAAGCTCTAAAGATCCTTTTGCATTAAGACGAACAGCTATTGGTTTGCTTCGAACAATAATTGAAAATAATCTTAATATTAAATTAAAAGATCTTATTAGTTATTCTATACGACTTTATATTGATCAAGGTGCAACTATTGAAAATAAAAATATTGAAAAAGAAATCTTAGATTTTTTTAAAGAGAGAATGAGAAATATTTTAAAGGAGAAAAAAATTAAAATTGATATTATTGAAGCTTCAATAAGTGCTCATTTAGGTGATAATTATTTAGACCTCTGCAAAAAAAGTATCATTATGAATAAAAATTTTACAAAAGATGTTGGTAAAGATGCTCTTTATTCTTATAAGAGAGCCTCAAGTATACTCGATCAAGAAATTAAAAAAACAAGTAAAGAAATAACAGGCAGACCTGACGCTGTTCTATTTAGAAAAGATGAAGAGAAGTTTTTATTTGAAAAAATAAATGAAATTAGAAAGTCATTCACTATAAAAGAAGATAGTAAAAATTATGAGGATCTTCTTAATCAACTTGCTTCGGTTAGGCCATTAATAGACCAATTCTTTGAGAATGTGGTAGTTAATGATGAAAATCAGGACATCAAAAATAATAGACTCGAGCTTTTACTAATGTTTTGCAAGGCTTTTAATAATTTTTTGGATTTTTCTAAACTAGAAGGTGCTTAATAAAACAGCAAACTAGTATCGAACGAATTAGCGCTATGAGTAATAGCTCCTACAGAAATTCTATTAATTCCTGTTT
The DNA here is from genome assembly GCA_016777565.1 of Pelagibacteraceae bacterium. GTDB lineage: Bacteria > Pseudomonadota > Alphaproteobacteria > Pelagibacterales > Pelagibacteraceae > Pelagilacustribacter. Next base: position 18,606 of record JADHRF010000001.1, on the reverse strand, counting down.
TAGATATTTTTTTTATATTCTTTAGGTCGGCATTTCCTGAGTATTCTGTTTCGTATTTATTTCTACAAATTTTTAAACATTTTTTTAATTGCTTTATATTCATATTATCAAATAGTAATCTTTTAAATTTAAGACCTAAAACTTGATTTAATTGTTTTACATTTTCTATCTCAACCGTAACAATTTTTTTTGATTTAATTGCTTTTTCTACTAATTTTTTTAAACTACCATTAGCACTTATATGATTATCTTTAATTAAAATTTCATCACTTAGATTATATCTATGATTATGACCGCCACCTTTTTTAACAGCATATTTTTCTAACAATCTTAAATTAGGAGTCGTTTTTCTCGTGCAACAAATTTTAGTTTTTTTATTAATTTTTTGAATGAATTGATTTGTTGATGATGCTACACCCGAGGCATGATTTAAAAAATTTAAAGCAGTTCTTTCTGCAATTAAAATTGTTTTAGTTTTAGCTTTTACTTCCGCAATAATATTATTTTTTTTAACTTTAGATCCATCTTTAACTTTGCTTATAAAAATTGTTTCTTTACCCGCAAGTTTGAACGCGGCTTTACAAAAATCTAAGCCTGCGATAACGCCACTTTGTTTAGCAATAATTTTAGCTTTGTTTATTCTATTTTTAAAACTTATGAGTTTAGTTGTGACATCTCCAAAGGGCTTAAGATCTTCTTTGAGAGCTTGGTTGACAATTGAATTTATATAGTTTTGATTTATCTTAAACACTAAAATTTAACGACCAATTTCAGTCATTTTTTTTACTGATTTTCTAGCAGCATCTGCAATGCTCTTATCAATAATAATTTCGTTAGTCTCGTTTTGTAAACAATCTAAAATTTTTTGTAGATTAATTTTTTTCATGTAAGGACAAAGATTACATGGTTTTACAAATTCTACTTCAGGATTATCAGCTTCAACATTATCACTCATTGAACATTCTGTAACTAACATAACTTTTTTTGGCTTGTTTTTATTAACGTAGTCAACCATTCCAGAAGTTGATCCTGCAAAATCAGATGCATCGATTACATCTGGTGGGCACTCTGGGTGTGCAATAATTTTTATACCTGGGTTTGCCGCTCTTACTTCCTTAACTTCTTCTCCCGTAAATTTTTCATGGACTACACAAGTTCCCTTCCAAGAGATAATTTTAACTTTTGTATTACTCGCAACATATTTTGCTAAATATTGATCAGGAAGAAAAATAACACGATCTACATTTAGCGACTCAACTACTTTAATTGCATTAGCTGAGGTACAACATACATCAGTTTCAGCTTTAACATCTGCAGAAGTATTTATGTAAGATACTACAGGTACACCTGGATATTTTTGCTTAAGTAATCTTACATCATCTCCAGTGATAGACGACGATAAAGAGCATCCAGCAGACATATCGGGCAACAAAACTTTCTTACTTGGGTTCATCAGTTTTGCTGTTTCAGCCATGAAATGAACTCCGCATAATACAATAATGTTAGCTGAAGTTTTAGCTGCCTCAACTGCTAAAGCTAATGAGTCAGCAGAGATATCTGCTACACCATGATAGATCTCTGGGGTTTGGTAATTATGAGCTAAAATAACCGCATTCTTTTCTACTTTAAGTTTATTAATCTTTTCGATAAGCGGGGCGTGAATTTTCCACTCTATTTCAGGAATAGACTTAGAAATTTTTTTATAAATTTCTGTTGTAGACTTACTAAACTGTTGTTGCGTAGACATACTTATTCTAGTCTACCAACTTGAACTAAAATTGTCATTCATTTATTGTCGCAGATTATATGCGGTCGTGCTGAAATTGGTAGACAGGCACGCTTGAGGGGCGTGTGGGTTTCCCGTGAGAGTTCGAGTCTCTCCGACCGCACCAGAATACCCTTTTAAAGTACTCAGTTTCAAAACATTGCATCATTTGATACTAACTAATTAGATTTAAAGCAGTTTTAAAATTTGAACTTACTATGAATCCACATTACAGAAAAGAAATTGATGGTTTGCGAGCAATAGCTGTTTTTTCAGTTGTTTTTTTTCATGCAGGTTTTAGTTTTTTTAAAGGGGGCTTTATTGGTGTAGATGTTTTTTTTGTAATTAGCGGCTATCTAATTACAAATATAATTTTAAAAGAAATTATTTTAAAAAAGTTTTCAATAAAAAAATTTTACGAACGAAGAGCTAGGAGAATTTTACCAGCTCTCTTTTTAGTATTATTTACAACAATACCTCTTGCAGTAATTTTTTTAACACGTTCAGAGCTTTCAAGTTTTTTTAAAAGTTTAGTAGCTACTTCTATTTTTTTATCAAATATTTTTTTTTGGAAAGAAGCACCTTATTTTAATTCAGGTGCAGAACTTAAACCCTTATTACATACATGGAGTCTATCTATAGAAGAGCAATTTTATATATTTTTCCCTATAGCTTTATTATTGTTATGGAGATTAAAAAAAGACTTTATAATTTATTTTTTTATAATAATTTTTGTTGCAAGTTTATTACTCGCTGAATATTCATCAAAAATATTTCCGAATGCAAACTTTTATTTTATTTTCACAAGAGCATGGGAGCTAGCAATGGGAGCAATAATTGCTTACTACTTTGTTCATAGAAAAAAAAAAGATATGTTTTCAAAGAATGCTAGAGAGATTTTAAGTTTTTTTGGACTTACAGCTATCGTGTTCTCTATTTTTTTTTATAGTGAGCAATCACGTTTTCCAGGTTTCCAAGCGTTAATACCAACAATGGGATCAGCTTTCATTTTAATTTTTGCAGACAAAAATACTCTTATTGGAAAATTTCTATCTAATAAATTTTTAGTAGGTATTGGTCTAATAAGTTATAGTTTTTATCTATGGCATCAGCCTTTGTTTGCATTTGCTAAATCTTATATTGTTAATATAGATTTTTTAAATAAATTTTTTATAATATTTTTAGCATTAATTTTATCTTTTATTTCTTGGAAGTTCGTTGAAAAAAATTTTAGAAATAAAAAAATTATAACTTCGAAAAAAATATTTTTTTGGGGTTTTGTTTCTACATTTTCTTTTGTTATATTTGGTTTATCAACTAATTATTATTTTGACGGTAAATCTCGTGGTGGTTCAGAGGCAGAACTAGCAAAATTACTGTCTAAAAATATAGCTGTAGAATCAACAGTAATGGACGAAAGGCTTTTTATTAAACAAAGAATTATTTATGAAAATTACAAGCCAGAAACTCTTGTGATAGGCTCTTCAAGAATCATGCAAATTTCAAATCAAATATCCAGAAATAGAATTTTAAATTTAGGAGTTAGTGGAGCTAGTATTGAAGATCATATAACTCTTTTAGAAATGTCACTTCAAAAATTTAATCCTGAAACAGTTATAATTGGACTAGATCCCTGGCTTTTTAATAAATTTAACTATCAAGGTAGATGGAAATCATTGAAGAAAGAATACAGAAAATCTTTGATTAAAATAGACGGTAAAAATCAAATCAAATTTAATTTAAGCGAAAGCTCTGAAACTACTCCGTCAAAATGGGAATTTTTTTTAGAAAATATATATAAATTTATAAACATCAAGCAATTATCATTAGTTCCCAAAGAACTAGAGAATAATGAAAAAAAACTTATTCTAAGAGACGGAAGTTTACTTTACCCCAAAAATACTAATAATAAATTAACTGCTAAAATTATTAATTATTCTATGGGAAAATATGAGTTTTCCAAAGAAAACTACAAAGTTTACGATAAGTTTTTAAAAAATTTATTAAATCACCATAAAAAAAAAGTGGTAATATTTTTAACTCCCTTTGAACCATCTTCTTATGAGCTAACAATAGAAGAAAAGCCAATATTTTTAGAGATAGAGAAAATGTTTATAGATCTAGCAAGAAAAAATTCCATAAAAGTTATAGGATCATTCAATCCATCAAAGAATAATTGTAAAAATAATGAATTTTTTGATAATCTACATCCTACTAAATCTTGTACATCTAAAGTTTTAAGTGAGTTATACTAAATTCTACAATTTTAAATAAGATGGAATTAATATTTGAATATCTGATTCTTTAACTTTAAGGTTTTGACTTGAAAATTCTTTAAACTCAGGCTCAAAAAGCTTTATTAAAGCAAAAGCATACTTATCACTAATCAAAACTTTACCTACCACTTGATCATTAAACTTTATCTCATCTGAAATTTTAAGAGGCTTATTTGATGTGATGGGTAAAATTCTCTTTCTTAACTTATTTTTAAGTTTCATACGCGCAGTATTTTCCTGACCTACATAACAACCTTTCTTGAAATCAATTGCATTTAGTTCCTCAAAGTTAGACTCTAGAGCAAAAAGATTATTTTGAAGATTTTTTACTCCTTCCGCAGGAATTCCTTCTTTATGACTTAGCTCTAGGTAATGAGATTTATCTATAATTTTTAAGTTTAATTTTTTTATTGTTAAGTGGAGGTTTTCAAGACTAGATAAAATTCTTGCGCCTAGAGAAGATGAACGACTATCCATAAAACACGGGCTTTTCCTATACAATATTGTTTTTTCTTTTGAATTTAACTCTGTTTGAATCTCCTTAAACTTATCTTTACTTATTATTCCCACAGCGTGTGAGGAAGACAAGTCTCTTATTTCAATTTTTGATCTAAGTTTATATTTTGAAAGATGTTTAATAAGATCATCTTTAATTTCAATATGGCAGTCTAAAAGATAACCACCTTCGCTTTTGATGATAAAAAATTCATAAAGATATTTACCTTGAGGAGTTAAAATTGCAGAAAAAATTGAGTTAAATTTATTTACTTTATCGATATTGTTGCTAATAATATTTTGAAGAAACCCTTTAGCCTCGACATCTTGAACTAAAACTAAACCTCTATTCTCAAGTATTATTATTTGATTTTTTTTCATATTTGCAAGTAAATAAATTATAATATAATTAATTGCTGATGTCTGACAATTATAGCCTTATTATTAAGAACGGATCTTGCTTTATTGATGGGAAGCTAGAAAAAATTGACATTGCTTTATCTGATAATAAAATAAAAAAAATCGGTAAAATTGAACTAAATAGCTCAAAGGTATTTGACGCCACGGACAAATTGGTTTTGCCAGGCGTAATTGATACCCAAGTACATTTTAGAGAGCCTGGCTCAACAGATAGAGAAGATTTGGAAAGTGGTAGTAGAGCAGCAATTCTAGGAGGGATAACCTCTGTATTTGAAATGCCCAATACTAATCCACCAACCTCAAATCTAATTGAGTTTGAAAAAAAATTAAATTTAGCGAAAGATAGAATGCATTGTAATTATGCTTTTTATTTTGGTGCAACCCCTGAGAATGTAAATCAACTTTCAAAATTAAAAGGTTTGAAAGGTTGTTGTGGAGTTAAACTTTTTGCAGGTTCTTCAACAGGTAAATTATTAGTTGCAAAAGAAAAAGATATCGAAAAAGTTATTTCTAATAGCGATAGAGTGGTATCTATACATTCTGAAGATGAAGAGATTTTAAATTTGAGAAAAAAATTTATAAAAAAAGGCGATGTTCATTCTCATCCAGATTGGAGAAATAATGAGTGTGCTATGTCTTCTACTAGAAGAGTTGTAAAAATAGCTGAGCGATATAATAAACAAATTCATGTTTTACATGTCACAACTAAAGAAGAAGTTGATTTTTTAGCAATGCATAAAAAAAATGTAACTTTTGAGATAACACCTCAACACTTAACGTTATATGCTCCTGATTGTTATGACAAACTTGGGTCATTCGCACAAATGAATCCCCCAATAAGAAAAAAAGAACATTATGATAGGTTATGGACAGCAGTTAAAAATTCGATTGTAGATATTTTAGGTTCAGATCACGCTCCTCATTCTAAAGAAGATAAAAGCAAAAAATATCCAACATCCCCTTCTGGAATGCCAGGTGTTCAAACTATTTTACCGATTATGCTTCACCATATTAACAATAAAAAGTTAAGCTTAGAGCAATTAATAAAATTAATGTGTGAAAACCCGTGTAAAATATTTGGTATTAAGAATAAAGGTTACATTAAAGAAGGATATGATGCTGATCTAACGATCATAGACATGAATAAAGAGCAAACTATTAAGAATGAAATGATGGCTACAAAATGTGGATGGACACCCTTTCATAATATGACTCTTAAAGGTTTTCCTATTGCCACTATAATTAATGGTAAAATTGTTATGTCTAATGGAAAAGTCGTAACTGAAAGTTCAGGGCAGCCTTTAGAGTTTTAAAATACCGTTATCTATTAAATCTTTTTTTATCTCATCTAATATAGCCGGATCATCAATAGTTGCCGGCATTTTATAAGTTTCATTATCAGCAATTTTTCTTACAGTACCTCTCAATATTTTTCCCGATCTTGTTTTTGGTAGTCTTTTGACTACAATCGCAATTTTAAAAGCAGCAACAGGACCAACTGTATTTCTAACCATTGACACACACTCAGAAACAATATCTTTTTTTTCTTTAGTTACACCAGCTTTAAGTGCTACTAAACCTATTGGTATTTGGCCCTTTAATTTATCTGCAATTCCTACTACCGCACATTCAGCCACATCTTTGTGTTCAGCTAGAACTTCCTCTATTGCTCCAGTAGAAAGTCTATGACCAGCAACATTAATAACATCATCAGTTCGTGACATTATCCAAACATATCCATCCTCATCAATATGTCCTGCATCGTAAGTTTGATAATAACCCGGATAAGTCGACATATAATTTAATTTATATCTATCATTCGCTCCCCAAAGAGTGGGAAATGTTCCTGGAGGCAAAGGAAGTTTGATAACAATATCTCCCATCACGCCAGGCTTAACTTCTTTACCTTCAGCATTTAAGACTTTTAAATCATACCCTGGCACAGGTTTAAAAGCTGAGCCATATTTAACCGGGAAAGATTCTATACCCGTACAGTCAGCTGTTATCGCCCAACTTGTTTCAGTTTGCCACCAATGGTCTATTACAGGTGAGTTTGAAAGATTCTCAAACCACTTAATTGTATCTGGATCAGCTCGTTCACCTGCAAGAAATAATTTTTCAAATTTACTTAAATCGTATTTTTTAAAAAATTCTCCATTTGGGTCCTCTTTTTTTATAGCTCTAATTGCTGTAGGTGCTGTAAAAAGAGATTTAACTTTATGTTCGGAAATTACTCGCCAAAAAACCCCAGCATCAGGGGTTCCAACTGGCTTTCCTTCAAACAAAACTGTTGTACATCCATAAAATAAAGGCGCATACACAATGTATGAGTGCCCAACAATCCAACCAATATCGCTTGCAGACCACCAAACATCATCTTGATCAATGTTATAAATATTTTTCATAGTCCATTTTAATGCAACTATATGGCCAGCGACATCTCTCACTATTCCTTTTGGTAATCCTGTTGTTCCAGAAGTGTAAAGAATGTATGCGTAGTCACTACCTTTCATTTTTACACAATCTGCAGCTTGAACATCTTTTAAGGAATCTTCCCAAGAAATATCCATTGATTCATTGAGTTCTGCTTTAAATTTTTCTCTTTGATAAATTATACACTTACTTGGTTTATGTTTTGATAATTCCAAAGCTTTATTTAAAAGTGGTTTGTATTCAACAGTTCGACCTGGCTCGTAGCCGCACGACGCAGAAACAATTAATTTCGCTTTAGAATCGTCTATTCTGCTAGCAAGTTCGTTTGCTGCAAAACCTCCAAAAACAACAGAATGGACTGCACCAATTCTCCCGCAGGCAAGCATAGCAATAACTGCTTCAGGGATCATTGGCATATAAATTATAACCCTATCTCCTTTTGCAGCACCTTGTTTTTTTAAAGCACCAGCAAATAAAGCGACCTTATTTTTTAACTCATTATAAGTAATTTTTTTTTGTATATTTGTTATTGGGCTATCATAAATAATCGCTATCTTTTCTCCGCGTCCTTTATCAATATGAAAATCTAATGCGTTATAGCAAGTATTAGTTACACCGTCTTCAAACCACTTATAAAAAGGAGGATTATCAGTATTTAAAATTTTAGTTGGCTTTGAATACCAGAAAATATCATCAGAAATTTTTTTCCAAAAGTCTTCTTTATTTTTAATAGATTGAGTGTAAATTTCTTTATAATTTTTAGTCAATTTAATTTTCCAAGATATTTTTTTTTTTTAATTAACTACAAATTAATCAAAAAATCTAATAAATTAAAATCCTTATTTAGTAAGAATTTTAGCCTTATAAAGATTTTATTTATTGAAAGTGTCGCAACTCTAAATGCTTGCCCTTATTCATTTAAAGCCTATATTCTATTTAATGCCAAAAATTACTTATATTTCGCATGAAGGAAAAAAAAATACTGTAGAGGTTGCTACAGGACTTTCTGTCATGGAAGGAGCCGTACAAAACAATATTGAGGGTATTGATGCTGATTGTGGTGGTTCTATGGCTTGTGCAACTTGCCATGTTTATGTCCCAGAAAACTGGTTTGATAAAATAGACAAGCCTATAGACGCAGAACAAGATATGATTGACATGGCGCATGAACCAAAAAAAAATAGCAGATTAAGTTGTCAAATTATTGTGTCTAATGAATTAGAAGGTTTAGAAGTTATAACACCTATAAAACAAACTTAATGATAAAAACAGATGCAATTATAATTGGAGCTGGTCCGACTGGTTTGTTTGCGGTTCATCAACTTGGAATTATTGGACTTAAATGTGAAGTGATAGATAATTTAGATCGAGCTGGCGGTCAATGTATTGAACTTTATCCAGATAAACCTATTTATGATATTCCAGGAATACCGGAGTGCACAGGAGAAGAGCTTACTGAAGGTTTATTAAAACAAATTAAGCCATTTAAAACTAACTTTCATTTAGGACAAAGAGTAGAGGAAATAAAACAGGAAAACAATTCTTGGATAGTAAAAACAAATAGTGGAAACTTTTTTGCTGCACCAAATATTATAATTGCTGGGGGAGTAGGCTCTTTTGAGCCAAGAAAATTATCTTTAAAAGAAGCGGAAAAATTTGAAGGCAAACAAATATTTTACTCAGTAACTAATAAAGACTCACTAAGAAATAAAAAAATATCTATATTTGGGGGAGGTGACTCGGCTTTAGATTGGGCTTTAGAGCTTTCTAAATCAAATCAAATTACTTTGATTCATAGAAGAAATGAGTTTAGAGGAGCTGCACACACTTTAGCTGAAATTAAGAAGAAAGAAAAAGAGGGAAAAATAATAGTAAAAACTCCATATAATATTAAATCAATTTTAGGTAAGTCAATATTATCAGAAATTGAAATTGAAAATGAGAATAGCAATGTAGAAAAAATTAAGACTGATTATATTTTAAGTTTTTTTGGACTTATAATGAAATTAGGGCCAATTGCAGACTGGGGATTAAACATTGATAAAAAGACTATCCCTGTAAATACAGAAAGTTTTCAAACAAACAAAGAAGGAATTTTTGCTGTCGGGGACATTTGTAACTACCCAGGAAAATTAAAACTTATTTTATCTGGTTTTCATGAAGCTGCACTGGCCGCAAGAGCCTGTTTTAAAAGAGCGAAGCCGAATGAGACCTATAGATTTGAATTTACTACCGCCTCAAAATCTATTCATGATAGATTAGGTTTAAAAAAGTGATAGAACTTTTTACGGCGGACACACCTAATGGAAAAAAAATTTCTATTATGCTCGAGGAAGTCAAATACGATTATAAAATAACTAAAGTAAATATTTCTAAAGATGAACAATTTACACCTGAATTTAAAAAAATAAGCCCTTTCAGTAAAATACCGGTTATTAAAGATCATAAAAACGATAAGATTATTTTTGAGTCTGGTGCTATCTTAATTTACCTAGGCGAACAAAGTGGAAAATTTTACGATAAAGAAAAGCGAACTATTATCAATCAGTGGTTAATGGCTCAAATGGCTTACGTTGGACCCATGCTTGGTCAGCACCATCAATTTCATCATTATAACCCTGGAAAAAGTGAATTTGGTGAAGAAAGATACTTTAAAATTTGTAAAAGAATTTATAAAGAATTAGACGAAAGATTGGTTGAGGTAGACTATTTAGCTGGCAACTTTTATTCCATAGCTGATATTGCTACTTTTCCTTGGATTGCAAGACATGAGTGGCACGATATTGGATTAAAAAGTTACAAAAATTTAACTCGTTGGTATAAACTTATTTCACAAAGAGAAGCAGTTCAAAAAGGATATGATTTGTTAGAAAAAGGTGAAAAAATTCCAAGCGTTTAATCTTCTATAAAAATCTTTTCATTTCTTTCGTGCTTTTCTTGAGCTTCTATAGAAAGTGTAGCAACAGGTCTAGCTATAAGTCTTTTTAATCCAATAGGCTCCGATGTCTCTTCACAGTATCCATAAGTTTCATCTTTAATTCTTCGTAATGCTGCGTCAATTTTTTCAATAAGTTTTCGGCTTCTATTTAAAGCTTTCATTTCAACAGATTTATCTGTGTAAGAAGATGCCTGATCAACTACATCGGCAGATGAAACGTTATCATCTGACGAGTTTAAAAGATTAGTCAAGGAATTTGATTGAATAATATCTTTTTTCCATTTTAATAATTCTTCTGTAAAAAATTGCTTGTGTTTGACACACATATACTTTTCTTTATCAGTAGGTATATAACGTTTTTTTGTTATTTTTTTTGTATTTTTTTTTGCTGGTTTTTTTGCTGGTTTTTTTGGCATAATTAAAAAAGAACGCAGTATATGTTTGAAATTATGCGTGTCAATAGACTTTAAATTGTACTAATTTGCTAAGATATAATGAAAAAAAATATTCACAATATATTTAATCTATTTTTAGTATCACACATAGTCATTTGGACGCTTGTCCCTTTTTTTTCTAATCCAAATCTTCCCTTAGATACAATTGAAGCTCTAGCTTGGGGCAGTAATTTAGACTGGGGTTATGATAAACATCCGCCTTTAAGTGCTTTTTTCCCCGAAATTGTTTATCAAATATTTGGCAATCAAGATTGGGCTTATTATCTATTGAGTCAAATTTTTATTATTGCTTCTTTTATTGTAATTTTTAAGCTTGCAAAAGAATTTTTAAAAAACGAAACTTATGCACTGCTATCTATTTTTTTACTTGAAGGAATATACTTTTACAATTTTACCACTCCAGAATTTAATGTAAATATATGTCAAATTCCTTTTTGGTCACTAACAACGTATTACGCTTGGCAAAGTTTTAAAGATGATAAGGTACACAATTGGATTTTATTTGGTTTATTTGCTGCATTAGGAGTTCTATCTAAATATTTATTTATCTATTTATTGATAAGTATAAATTTTTTTTTTATTTATTATTTGTTAAAAAATAAGAAATTTAATTATAAGTGCCTAATTCCAGTTGCAGTTTTTTTTCTAGTCATTAGCCCTCATTTTATTTGGCTAATAGAGAATGATTATAAAACAATTGCTTATGGGTTAAAAAGAACTGGCCTTGAACAAAGTATATTTTCAAATCATTTAATTTATCCATTAAAATTTATTTTTAAACAAATCGGTATTCTAATACCTTTTTTTATTCTTTTAAGTCTAATACTTAAAAAATATAAATTTAAAATTAATTATCTTGATAAAAAATCAAACTTTTTAATCTTTATTACTCTAATGCCAATTTTTTTAATGATTTTAACATCTTTAATTTTTTCAGCTAACATTCGCACTATGTGGATGACACCTTTTTATTTATTTTTTGGTTTATTTTTTATTTACCACCTAAGATCTAATATTAATTTAAATTATTTAAAAAGATTTCTAATTAGTTTTTTATTAATTTTTTTTCTTTCTCCAGCAGTTTATTTGTATGTTTCATTTTCTAAAGACAATAAAAGAACAGACTATCCTGGTAAGGAAATAGCTGAATTGGTGCAGAATAGATGGAATAAAAATTTTACAAACAATATAACAATTGTCGTAGGAGATGAGTGGGTAGGTGGTAATTTATCATATCACCTTCAATCAAGACCAAAGTGGTTGAATAATCTAAATCCTAAGCTAAAAGATCTAAAAATAGATGGCGGTGTAATTTACGTTGGGAATAAGGATATCTTAAAATCAGTTTGCCCTGGAGATTTTGGAAGTATAAAGCTTCAAGGTATTTGCATGATAGGCGTAAGATGAAAAAATTTACAATTTTAATACCAATTTTTAATGACTGGGAATCTCTAAAGAAACTATTAATTGAAATTAACGATAGTATTAAAGATATCAAAGGAGTTCAGTTTAATTGTATCGTAGTTGACGATTGTTCAACTATAAAAAATAAAGAAATAAAAATTCCACCTCAGATAAACTCTATTAAAATTATTCACATGAAGAAAAACAAAGGGCATGCTCGATGTAATGCATTTGGTATTAAGTATTTGTCTAATAGTACAGACTTTGATTATTTAATTTTGATGGATGGAGACGGCGAAGATCGACCTGAGGAAATACAATTATTAGTAGAAAAGGTTTTAAATGACCCTGACAAATCTGTAGTGGCAAAACGTATTAAAAGATCTGAAGGGTATTTATTTCAAATACTTTATAAAATACATAGGTATTTGACTTTATTTACTACAGGCAAACTTATTAATTTTGGTAATTATAGCTGTCTAACAAAGCTTGACATAAAAAAACTATCTGACAAAGCAAGTCTATGGAGCAGTTACTCTGGTACATTTAAAAAATATATTGGAAATTATAATGAAGTTAACTCAAAAAGAGGAATGCGATATTTTGGTCCATCACAAATGTCAATATTTAAATTACTCGTTCATTCTTTTTCAATTATGGCAGTCTTTAAGTATCGTGTTTTTACCTTTTCAGTAATTTATTTAGTTTTACTTAACTATCTAGGATTTTTAATTCAGTTTAATTTTTTGTTTTTTCAAATATTGATTATTTTATTTAATATCTTAATTTTTATAGTATCTTTTAGAGAAGACAAAAAAAAACTAGAGAATAGCCAGCTAGATATAGCTAACGAAGAGCTGGTTACACACTAATAGGTTGTAAAAAGAGTCCAAATTGGAATCAAAAATGAATCAAAACGTGAACATCCAAACTATATGTAGATTTTTTGTGGATAAGTGTAACAACATCTATTTTGATAAAAGTTTGCTAAAATACTTTAAAAGGATTTAATCCATTAATTAAAATGAAAATTGAATACTTTTACGGCATCCCTTCACCATTTGCCTATCTCGGTTCAGCAAAATTTCAGTCTATTGTAAAAAAATACAATGTAGAGGCAATCGAAAAACCCTGTGACTTAGTTGGTGGAATATTCACAAAAACAGGAGGATTGCCTGTTCCTCAAAGATCTCCTCAAAGACAAAAATACAGATTTGATGAGTTAAAAAGATGGAGTGAGTTTTTAAATATTAAGATGAATCTTAAACCAAAATTTTTTCCACCGAAAGACCCTCACCTTCCAGGGAAATATACTATTGCTGCTAATCTTTTAGGCGTGAAACTAGTATTTGGTCACGAACTTTTAAAACAAATATGGAGTGAAGAAAAAGACATATCTGATGAAAAAAATATTGAGATAGTTGGCAATTTTTTCAAGTTAAATTTTAAAGAATTATCTAATTTGGCAAAATCAGATAAAGTTTCTAAAATTTATCAAGAAAACACCGAAGAGGCCGTTACAAAAAATGTTTTTGGAGCTCCCACTTATATTTATAATAATGAACTTTTTTGGGGACAAGATAGATTAGATTTTCTAGAGAGAGCCCTGAATAAATCGTAAAATGTCAAAGACAATTTCTGCTAATATTTTAAAAAAAAAATATTTAAGTTTTTTATATAGTCAAGAGGTTCAGACTGAACCTTTTTATGACAAATTAGGTCAATTTAAAAATTTTTATCTTCCTATTTGTGAAAAGATTTATCAGGATTATAAAAAAAATAAAAAAATTAAAATTATAGGACTCACTGGCGGGCAAGGAGCAGGAAAAAGTACTATTACCCAAATTATAAAATTAATATTAAATTATAAGTATAATTTTAAAGTGGTTTACTTTTCTATTGATGATTTCTATAAAACTTTAAAAGAGAGAAATAAGTTATCTAAAAATGTTCATAAATTATTTAAAACAAGAGGAGTTCCAGGAACCCATGATACAAAACTATTAAAAAAAACTTTTTTTAATCTAGTAAAAAAAAATTTTAAGCCATTTTTAATTCCGAGTTTTGATAAATCTAGGGATGACCGTTCTCCAAAAAAAAAATGGAAAAAAATTTATAAACAACCCCATATTATAATATTTGAGGGCTGGTGTGTTGGTGCCATGGCACAAAAAAATAAAGATTTAATAAAACCAATAAATATTTTAGAAAAAAAAGAAGACTCAAAAGTTCACTGGCGAAAAAAAGTAAATAAGGAATTAAAAAATGAATATAAAAAAATATTTGATAAAATTGATAAATTAATTTTTTTGAAAGTACCTAATTTTGAATGTGTTTTCAAATGGCGACTTTTACAAGAAAAAAAGCTTCAATTGACTTCAAAAGGAAAAAAAACTATGTCTTCAATTCAAGTAAAACAATTTATCATGTATTATGAGAGAATAACCATGCAAATGCTTAAAGATTTGACTGGTAAAGCTTATGCAGTTCTTTATTTAGATAAAAAACACAGATTTAGTAAAATTAAATTTAATTAATATGAAATTTTTAGTCATCATCGTCTTTTTTTTTAGTCTTAACTCGGTTTTTGCATCTGAGTTCTTAACTTATTTAGAAAGTGCATATAAAAATAATCCAACTTTAAATGCTGAAAGACAAAATTATAAAGCAATAAAAGAAAATATTAACATTTCAAGAAGTGAATTTTTACCTAGCGTAACAGTATCAGGCAGTCAAAATAGTCAAGAGAATTCAAACCAAAAGAATCAAGGAGGTGCTAAGCAACCAGATACTAATATCACAACTGAAACAAAATCTGTTTCCGTTGATCAAAAAATTTTTCAAGGCTTCCAAGGTTATAATTCTATTAAAAAATCGCAACTTGAGTCAGAGCAAGCAGCAATTAATTTAAAAAATGTTGAACAGCAAGTGTTGTTAAAATCAGTTACAGTTTATTATGATCTGGCATACAAAATTAGAAATAAAATGTTTAATTTAGCGAATGTTGATTTGTTTGAAAGACAAGTTGAGACAGACGCTTCCAGACTACAAAAAGGAGAAATTACTTTAACAGATCTAGCTCAATCCGAGTCTTCACTTGCGGGAGCAAATGCTCAATTGATATCAGCAGATACAGAGCTTTTAGTCGCTAAAAGTAATTTTGAGAGAGTTATAAGAATGTCACCTCCTAGCAATCCAGCGGAAGAAAACTTTATAGAGATGATTAATATAAATTTTCCAAACAGTGTAGACTCAGTTTTAGTTCTGTCTGAAAAATATAATCCAAAATTACTTCTTGCTAAATTAGATTATGAAATTTCAAGAAAGAATGTAAATATTGAAAAATCCAAGTTTTCTCCGTCAGCATCAGTAAACTATACAAAATCTCAAAATAAAGATTTTAGCTCTACTGTTGATGAGTTAGACCAAGAAACAATTAAAGCAACAGTAACCATTCCACTTTTTAAAGGAGGGGAAAACTATTCATCATTAAAAAAATCACAATTCAAAAAAAAACAAATAAATTTAATTTTGCAAGACATAATTAATGAAGTAAAAACAGATTCAATAAATGCCTGGTCAGTTTACCGGTCTTCTAAAAGTGTTTTAAAATCAACCCAAGCGCAATTAGAAGCAGCAGAAATTGCTAATGAAGGAATAACATTAGAATATGACTCTGGAAACACCAGAACAACACTTGAGGTTGTTCAGTCTAGAAGCCTTCTTTTAGATGCAAGAATAAGCAATGCAAAAGCAGAAAGAGATTTTGCAGTATCTAAATTTAAATTATTAGCGGTTATTGGAGAGTTAACTTTAGATAATCTCAATAAATTCTAGATATTTTTACTATTTTAAGCCTTTTTTATAGTACTTGATAAAAGAGAACAAAATGTGTACATTTAATTCAACGATTCGAATAAAAAAAAAGGATAAAAAATGATTAAAAACAGTCTAAAAGTAGTTAAGTCAGATAGTAAAAAAGAGCAGGAATTAAAAGAAAAAAACAAGTCTTTAGAGGCAGCAATTAGTCAAATAGACCAAAATTTTGGAAAAGGTTCAGTAATGAAGCTCGGACAACAGCAAGCTTTAGATATAGAGTCTGTTTCAACTGGATCTCTAAGCTTAGATTTAGCACTTGGCATAGGAGGACTACCAAAAGGTAGAATTATCGAAGTTTATGGGCCTGAGTCATCAGGAAAGACAACTTTAGCACTTCAAGTACTAGCTGAAGCTCAAAAAAAAGGTGGAATATGCGCTTTTGTTGACGCGGAACATGCATTGGACCCAATTTATGCAAAAAAATTAGGTGTAAAAACTGGAGAACTATTAATTTCTCAGCCAGATACAGGTGAACAAGCTTTAGAAATAGCAGACACACTAATCAAATCAGGATCTATATCAGTTCTTGTCATTGATTCTGTTGCCGCGCTTACACCAAAGGCTGAGCTAGAAGGCGAGATGGGAGATCATCATGTTGGTCTTCAGTCTAGATTAATGAGTCAGGCTTTAAGAAAAATAACTGGTTCTGTTTCTAAATCAAATACAATGGTGATTTTTATTAACCAAATAAGAATGAAAATTGGTGTTATGTTTGGAAACCCTGAAACAACATCGGGTGGAAATGCTTTAAAATTTTATTCATCTGTGCGAATGGATATACGAAGAATTGGAGCAATTAAAGATAAAGACCAGATCATTGGAAATTCAACAAGAGTTAAAGTTGTTAAAAATAAAGTAGCACCTCCATTTAAGGTGGTAGAATTTGACCTTATGTATGGAAAAGGAATTAGTAAAACAGGTGAACTAGTTGATCTAGGGGCTAAAGCTGGCATCGTAGAAAAAGCTGGTGCTTGGTACGCTTACAAAGGTGAAAAAATTGGTCAAGGTAGAGAAAATGCCAAAATTTACCTAGAACAAAATCCAAAAGTTGCTGATGAAATAGAAAAAATAATTAGAGAGCAAGCAGCAGCAATATCTAAAGCACTAGATGGAAATCCTGTTCCTAAAGAAACTGAAAAAGCAGTAGATAAAGAAGAAAAAAAAGAAACTACTGACAAAGAAACAAAATAAAAATTAAAGCTGTTATCTCAACGGAAGGCCATAACTGGCCTTTCGTGTCCCTTTCACGTGAATAGTTATACAACCTAGAGTTATATAATAGTAAAATTTACCGTATATTGAAAATGTCCTTTGTAGTTAAATTTTAATTATAAACAAAAGGAGGAACAATGAGTGCACAGCCCAAAAGCTCGAAGATGTCATCTTCCATAGATACTTCACATTTAAAAATAAAGTTTCCATTTAAAGCTAAGTATGGAAATTATATTGGTGGAAAATTTGTAGAACCAAAATCAGGAAAATATTTTGACAATACAACGCCTATTACAAATGAAGTTATCTGTCAGGTGCCACGTTCGAATGAAAAAGACGTAGAGTTTGCATTAGATGCGGCTCACGCAGCTTTTCCTACATGGGGAAAGACTTCTATTAGTGAAAGATCTAACATTCTTTTAAAGATAGCTGACGTAATAGAAAAAAACTTAAACCTATTAGCAACAGCAGAATGTCTTGATAATGGAAAGCCAATTAGAGAATGTATGGCTGCAGATTTGCCTCTAGTTATCGATCACTGGAGATATTTTGCAGGAGTAATTAGAGCGGAAGAAGGTTCAGTAGCTGAAATAAGCAATAGTGAATATTCTTATCACGTGCCTGAACCATTAGGTGTAGTTGGACAAATTATACCTTGGAACTTTCCACTTTTAATGGCTACTTGGAAATTAGCACCAGCTTTAGCGGCTGGAAACTGTGTAGTGTTGAAACCAGCTGAACAAACACCAGCTTCTATTTTACTTTTAATGGAATTAATCGGTGATTTGTTGCCAGCAGGAGTACTTAACATAGTAAGCGGGTATGGCTTAGAGGCAGGTAAACCGCTAGCGTCTTCTAAAAGAATTAGAAAGATTGCTTTTACAGGTGAAACAACAACTGGACGATTAATTATGCAATATGCATCTCAAAACTTAATTCCGATAACATTAGAATTAGGTGGGAAGTCTCCAAACATTTTCTTTGAAGATGTTTTGGAAAAAGATGATGCATTTTTCGACAAATGTCTAGAAGGGTTTACAATGTTTGCTCTTAATCAAGGAGAAGTTTGTACTTGTCCTAGTAGAGCTTTAATTCAAGAGTCTATCTACGATAGATTTATGGAGAGAGCTATAAAGAGAACAAAAGCCGTTACACAAGATAATCCTTTAAAAATGGAAACAATGATTGGTGCTCAAGTATCACTAGAACAAATGGAAAAAATAAAATCTTATCTAGACCTAGGTAAGAAAGAAGGTGCCAAAGTTCTATGTGGTGGAGCAGAAGCTAAATTAAATAGTGGTTTAGAAAAAGGTAATTATATCCAACCAA
>JADHRF010000013.1 GCA_016777565.1 Pelagibacteraceae bacterium | reverse complement strand
GGTGAAATTCCAATTGATGCTTTGGCTTCAAAAGCACCTCTCTACGATAGAAAATGGACTAAAACAAAATTACCAGAAAAAAAAATTAAAACGAAAGATTTAAATAAAGTTAAATTAGAAGACGCATTAATAAAAATTTTATCTTCTCCTAATCAATCTAATAAATCATGGGTCACAGAGCAATTTGATCAAATGGTAATGACAGATACTGCTCAAAAATCAGGTGGGAACGCCGCAATTATAAGAATTCATAAAAAAGAAAAAGCAATTGCAGTAACTGTAGACTCTTCTTCAAATTATTGTAAAGCGCATCCTTTAACAGGTGGCAAACAAATAGTGTGTGAAAGCTGGAGAAATTTAATTTCAGTAGGATCTAAACCTATAGCAATTACAAATTGTTTAAATTTCGGAAATCCAGAAAATGCAAATGTAATGGGTGAATTTGCAGAATGTTTGCTGGGTGTAAAAGAAGCTTGTGAATTTTTAGACTATCCTGTTGTGTCCGGAAATGTATCTTTTTACAATGGCACAAATAAAAAAAATATAGATCCCACGCCCGTCATAGGTGGAGTTGGTCTGATCAAAGAACCTAAAAATAAAATCAATCATTTACTTAAAAAAGAAGAAAATATAATATTACAAATAGGCAAAACGTTTGGCCATCTTTATCAAAGTGTTTTTTTTAAAGAAATTTATTCAATAACGGAAGGACCGCCTCCAGAAGTTAATCTATCAAATGAAAAAAGTAATGGAGAAATTGTTTTAAAATTAATTAAAAACAGGCTGATTGAATCTGTTCATGATATATCTTCTGGGGGGTTAATTTTAGCTCTTACAGAAATGTGTTTGCCTTCTGGGTTTGGTTTAAAAGTAGATAAACCATCTAAACTATCTAACTTAATGGAATATTACTTTGGGGAAGATCAAGGTAGATATTTATTAGAAATTGACCCAATAAATTTAGCGAAAGTCATAAAAATTCTAAGTGAAAATAATATATATAATGAAAAAGTTGCCACAGTTCAAAAAGACAATCTAGAAATTTTGGGAGAATTAAAAATTAATGTAGGTGATCTATATAAAATCAATAATTCATGGTATAATAATTATTAATGGCACTAGCAATTGAAGAAATTAAAAAATTAATAATTAGCTCAATACCTGACGCTATAATAGAAATAAAAGACCTAATGGGAGATAATAATCATTACGCAGCAAAAATTACTTCGAAAATGTTCAATGGAAAATCAAAAATAGAACAGCACAAATTAGTTTATAAATCATTACAAGGTAAAATGGGAAATGAATTGCATGCATTATCAATTACAACAGAAGGAAAATAAATATGGGTTATCAACTTGATGGGCAACAACAAATAGAAACAAAAGAAAAATTAAAAGAAATTATTAAGACTAATGATGTTTGTTTATTTATGAAAGGTGTTCCAACAGCTCCTCAGTGTGGATTTTCTATGGCAGTTACCAACATTTTAAAACATCTAAATGTTAACTTTAAAGGAGTAGATGTTTTAGAGGATGAAAATATTAGACAAGGTATAAAAGAATTTAGTGACTGGCCCACAATTCCACAACTTTATATTAAAGGTGAGTTCGTAGGTGGGTGCGATATTATAAAAGAAATGTTTGAAAAAGGAGAATTAAAGAGTCTTCTTGTTGAGAAGAAAATTATTTAGTTTATCTTGAGTAATATTCAATAACTAAACTTGGTTCCATAATTACTGGATAAGGGACTTCTGCAAATTTTGGTACTCTAATTAGTTTTACTGTTTTGTTTTTGTCATCTAACTGAATGTATTCTGGTACTTCTCTTTCCTTGCTGGCCAATGAACCATCAATTACTATTAATTTTTTTGATTTATCTCTTATTTCAATAGTATCCGTTTCTTTAACTATATAACTGGAAATATTAACTTTCTTTTTATTAACTTTTATATGTCCATGATTAATAAGTTGTCTTGCAGCAAACACAGTTGGACAAAATTTTGCCCTGTAAACAACTGTATCAAGTCTACTCTCTAACAAACCAATTAGATTTTCAGTAGTATCACCTTTTTTGGTAATGGCTTTTCTATAAATATTTCTAAATTGTCTTTCGTTGATATTGCCATAATAAGATTTTAATTTTTGTTTTGCATTAAGTTGTATTCCATAATCTGTTGGTTTACCCTTTTTGTTTTGACCATGTTGGCCTGGAGGGTATGCTCTTGAATTAAACGGACTTTTTGGTCTACCCCATAGATTAACTTTTAATCTACGATCAACTTTATGTTTGGCATTAATTCTTTTTGTCATTTTATAAGTGTGTGTTTTATAGACTTTGTACGAGATTTGTCAATTATACTATAGCCTGTCTTTCTTATTTAAAGAGCTAAAAATACTAAATAAAATCCTTATTTCCTTGTCGCTTAATTCTACCCTGCCAAAAATATTATTTATATTTAAAATCATAGACTTCTTCTTTTCAGGAGGTTTGAAGAATTTTTTATCATCTAATTTTTTTTCAAGAAATTTAATTAAATTTTTAACAGATTTTTTTGAAGCTAATTTGGATAATATTTTTTCTTTTTTAAATTTAGAAAAATATAATGATCTATAGACTTCATAACAAATAACTATCACTGCATGTGAAAGATTTAAAGAGCTTAATTTTTTAGAAGTTGGAATCTTAATTATAAAATTAGATAGAGATAAATCATAGTTTGATAAACCTGATGCTTCGGGACCAAACATGATACCTATATTTGAATTCTTATGTTTTAATAATAATTTAGTAAAATTAGTAATTGATAAATATTTTTTATTAATATCTCTATTTCTTGCTGATGTTGCAAATACTAAATCAAATTTTTTTACTGCATCCATTATATTTTTATAAACGTTAGCTGACTTAATGATATCGTAAGCGCCCACAGAAGTCATTCTCGCTTTTGTGTTTGGCCAACCATCTCGAGGTGAAATAATATTAAGTTTTGAAAAACCAAAGTTTTTCATGGCTCTAGCACACGAGCCGATATTTTCACCAAGCTGAGGATTAACTAAAATAAAACCAAATTTATTTTGCATTTAGTTTTAAATTTGCAGGCGCATTCTCTTTAAAAAGTTTATAATCAAGACTGTCAATTAAAGCTTTAAATGATGCTTCAATTATATTTGGTGATACGCCGATCGTAAACCAACTTACCCCAGTTTTGTCAGTACTTTCAATAAGAACTCTTGTAGTTGCTTCAGTACCTGTATTTAATATTCTAACTTTATAATCTAGCAATTTTAAATCAGAGAAAAAATTATAATATTTTTCCACTTTTTCAAAATTTTCTCTAATAGCATTGTCAAGTGCATTCACTGGACCATTGCCACTTCCATTGCATTTAATCTTTTTTCCATCAATCAAAAATATAACTTCAGCATCAGTTTTTATTTTTTCTGATTTTTCTACAGTCACACTATAACTTTCGACTTTAAGATAATCAGGAACTTTTCCTAACAATCTGTTAGCCAATAATTCAAATGATGCATCCGCTCCGTCGTAGGAATATCCTGAAAATTCCCTATCTTTTACTTCTTCTAATATTTTTTGCACTTTTGGGTCGTTAGAATTTATTTTAACACCATATCCTTCAAGTCTTGAGAGAATATTTGATTTTCCTGCTTGATCAGAAACAATTATATTTCTGTGGTTTCCTACAAGTTTAGGTTCAATATGTTCATATGTCTTTGGATCTTTCTTAACGGCAGAAACATGAAGACCGCCTTTGTGAGAAAAAGCTGAAGCACCGACATATGCTAAACTTTTATTAGGTTTTCTATTGAGTATTTCATCAAGCATCCTAGAGCAGTCAGTAAGTGATGATAATTTTTCTTTTTTTATATTAAGTTCAAATTTATCACTAAAAGTCTTTTTTAAAAATAAAGTCGGAATTATAGACATTATATTAGCATTGCCACATCTTTCACCTAGACCATTAATTGTTCCTTGAACTTGTCTTGCGCCAGCTAAGACAGCTGTTAATGAATTTGACACAGCATTTTCTGTATCATTATGAGCATGTATACCTAAATTATTTCCAGGTATAACTTTAGAAACTTTTGAAACAATATCGCCTACTTCGTTGGGTAGTGTTCCTCCATTAGTATCGCACAACACTAACCACCTTGCTCCTTCATCATAAGCTTTTTTTAAACAGTCTAGAGCATAAATCGGATTATTTTTGTAGCCATCAAAAAAATGTTCGGCATCAAAAATAAATTCTCTTTTATTTTTTATAAAATATTTCGCCGTTTCTTTTATGTTTTCTAAATTTTCTTGTTTAGTAATTCCAAGTGCAACATCTACATGAAAATCCCAACTTTTACCTACTATACACACAGCTTTAGTTTTAGCATTTAAAATTGGTGCTAAGCTTGGGTCGTTATCTGCACTTCTTCCTAATTTTTTTGTCATACCGAAAGCAGTAAAAATACTTTTGTTTAATTGTTGAGGAGTATTAAAATATTCAGTATCTGTTGGATTTGCTCCAGGCCAACCACCTTCAATATAATCTAAACCTATTTCACTAAGTCTTTTTGCAATTTTAACTTTATCTTCAACACTAAAGTCAACACCTTCTGTTTGGGCTCCATCTCTTAAAGTTGTGTCAAAAATAAAGATTTTTTCTTTACTCATTTATACTTCCATTTTGTTTTATTTAGTTTGTCCTCTATAATAATTCCATTTTTAAGTAGATCATTACGGATCTTGTCAGCTAACTTGTAGTTTCCAGATTTTCTTGCCTGAATTCTTGCTTCAATCTGTTCTAATATAAACTTCTCATTAACTTTAGCTGATATATTTTTTTTTTTTTCTAAAGTTTCTTTATTTTCATTAAAAATACCAATTAATCTACACGCTTCATTAAATTCATTTTTTTTATTTTTGTCTCCCTTAGTAGCCAAACTAAATAACTCATGTAGTTTTGCAAAGTACTTAGGTGTATTTAAATCATCTAAAAGAATTGAAAAAGTATGATTGTTTTCAACCTTGTTTTGTTTTTCGTCATACAGTTCGTACCATTTCTGTAATGTATTTTTGCTTTGTTCTAATAAGTTTTCATTCCAATCAAGAGGTTGTTTATAGTGAGCACTTAAAAGGGCTAATCTAATAACTTGTCCACTATACCTTTTTAATACATCTGTAATTGTTTCAATGTTTCCCAGTGATTTTGACATTTTTTCTTTTTTCATTGTTAGAAAACCATTGTGTATCCAGTAATTTGCCAGGATACTATTGGAGTTATTTGAGCAAGACTGAGCTATTTCGTTCTCGTGATGAGGAAATAATAAATCAAGACCTCCTCCGTGAATATCAAATTTTTTTCCTAAATATTTTTCTGACATTACAGAACACTCAAGGTGCCAGCCAGGTCTTCCTCTTCCCCAGGGTGAGTCCCAAGCTGGCTCATCATTTAAAGCAGGTTTCCACAAAATAAAATCTAAGGGATTTTTTTTTAATTTTGAAATTTCTACTCTTGATCCAACTTGTAGTTCTTCTAAATTCTTATTTGAAAGCTTTCCATAATTTTTGAATTCTGAAATACGAAAATAAACATGCCCTTCATTTACATAAGCAAATTTTTTTTCAATTAAAGATTTTATCATCTGGATCATATCTTCAATATGTTCAGTAGCTTTAGGCTCTACTGTAGGAACTAGACAATTTAATTCTTTTGTGTTCTGATGAAAATTATTGGTAACTTCAGTTGTTATCTTTTCAATTGAAGTATTTTTTTGTTTTGAAGCTTCGATAATTTTATCATCCACGTCAGTGATGTTTCGAATATAAGATATATTTTCTCTTCCATAAAGTTGAACTAGAACTCTGAACAATAAATCAAAGACAACTAACGAACGTCCATTGCCAACATGGGGATTGGCATAGACAGTCGGACCACACACATACATTCCTATTTTTTTTGGATTGATGGGCTTAAATAAATCTTTTGATCTTGTTAGTGAATTAGAAATTCGCAAATTAGTCATTAAATTTACATACAGGTATAGGGTTCATCTTATGAAGGTTTTTTTTTCTAATTTCTAAATATTTTTTATAATTTGGGTCATTTTTATTGTTCATCGCATTTTCTAAATCTTGATAAGACATACCTAGTTGATCTACATCAGTTCTAGCATCGTTCCATAAACCATCAGTTGGTTCCGCATCAATAATTTTATTGTCAATTCCTAAATATCTTCCTAACTCCCAAACTTGTGTTTTCGTGCAGTCAGCAATAGGAGATATATCAACTCCACCATCTCCGTATTTCGTATAAAATCCAACACCAAAATCTTCTACTTTATTTCCTGTCCCAACAACAATGCCAGCATTAGCTGCAGCAACTTGATAAAGACTAGTCATTCTAAGACGTGCACGCGAGTTAGCAAAAGCATGTTCGTTATTAAATTTGGTCAATGATTTTTCAAATTCATTAAAAAGATTTTCTAAATTTAAAAGATTTAATTCAATATTTTTAAATTTTTTACTAAGCCAATTACCGTGTGTAATGCTTAGGTCATGTTGGTTTTTAATCTGCTTAATAGGCATGTTTAATACAATGGTTCTTCTACCTGTTAATGCACAAAGAGTACTTACTACCGAAGAGTCAATTCCACCCGAAATGCCAATTATTAACGATTCGATTTTAAAGGGCGCTGACTCACAGTAGTCATCGATCCATTTTTCTATGATTTCCGCTCTTTTTTTTACTTCCATAATAATTAATTTTTTTTCATTCTTTTCAGAATTCTATCTTAATAATTATATAATAATTATTAAGATGCTGCTTTAATAATATTTTTTGAGTATTGCGAATTTTTCTTTATTTCGTCAGAAATAAGGAATGCGAGTTCTAATGCTTGACTTGCATTTAATCTTGGATCGCAATGAGTGTGATATCTACTTGATAAATCTTGGTCAGATATTTTTTGAGCACCACCAGTACACTCTGTAACTTCTTGACCAGTCATTTCAATGTGAAGTCCACCTGCATACGTTCCTTCCGCTTGGTGCACACCAAAAACATTTTTAACTTCTTTTACAACATCATTAAAAGGTCTTGTTTTGAATCCTGAAGTCGCTTTAATAGTATTTCCATGCATAGGGTCACATGACCAAATTACATTTAATCCTTCTTTTTTAATTGGTCTAATTAGTTTTGGCAAACCACTTTCAACTAAGTTTGCACCAAATCTCGAAATAAGAGTTATTCTTCCAGATTCATTTGTGGGATTTAAAATATTTATTAATCTTATTAGCTCATCAGATTTTAAAGATGGTCCACATTTTATTCCTATAGGATTTTTAATTCCTCTACAAAATTCAACGTGTGCTCCGTCTGGTTGTCTTGTTCGATCACCTATCCAAACGAAATGTGCTGACGTGTCATGGTATTCTCCAGTTGTAGAGTCCGTTCTTGTCATTGCAGCTTCATACGGCAAATGTAAAGCTTCGTGAGAAGTGTAGAAATTAACAACTCTTAATCTTCTATTAGACTCTGGATTTATTCCACAAGCCTCCATAAAATCTAAAGCATCACTAATTTTATCTTCTATTTGTTTGTATTTCTTTTCTTGTTCAGTTTTTTTAACAAAACCTAAATTCCATAAATGAACTTGTCGTAAATCAGCAAATCCTCCTTGAGAAAAAGCTCTTAATAAATTTAAAGTGGAAGCTGCTTGTGAATAAGCTCTGAATAATCTTTTGGCATCTGGAACTCTTGCTTTTTCATTAAATTCCATTCCATTGATATTGTCACCTAAGTAACTTGGTAGTTCTACTCCATCTTTAACTTCAACAGGTGAACTTCTAGGTTTAGAGAATTGTCCTGCTATTCTACCGAGCTTAACAACAGGTAATGAAGCAGAAGAAGTTAATACTAAAGACATTTGTAAAAGAACTTTAAAAGTGTCTCTGATATTGTCCGGGTGAAACTCCGCAAAACTTTCAGCACAATCTCCGCCTTGTAAAAGAAAAGCTTTTCCCTCTACGACTTTTGCCAATTCTTTTTTCAAAGATCGAGATTCGCCAGCAAAAACTAACGGAGGATAATTTTTAATTTTGCCCAAAACAGCATTTAGCTCCACCTCATCCTGATAAACAGGAAGATGCTTAGCTGGAAAATTTTTCCAAGTATCTGTAGTCCATTTTTTCATATTCAACTATGAGTATATAAAGATAAAGAGCAAATTATTCAATATCAAATTGAAAAGATAAATCTTTTTTAGTCGGATTATTTGCTGCATCTAAACCGTCAATTGGGAAAGACTTTACATATTGTACATTTGTTGGGCTATATTTCTTATTTAACAATGTCATCTCAATAACTATTGGTAAGCCTCCTTCTAACTTGTCGCAATGATTGTTGCCATGAATGTGCGCTATATCAAAATATTCTTGTAATTTTTTTACTGAATTTAGAAATACTTCTTCATTTTTATCCAGCCAATGGAATTCAAAAATTAACACTTCAATTCTATTTGCGTATTTAACTATACCATCAATAATTTCATACTCGCTGCCTTCAATATCACACTTTAAAATAATTTTTTCATTTGTTAATTCAGTAATTGAATCGACTCTTTTAAAAACCTTATCGATGTCAGTTTCTAATTTATTTTTTACTGGAAAAGCAATTTTTTCAGGAAAAAACGTAACATTGTTTAATTTAAAAAAACTTAGATAGTCTTTTAAAAGATTAAATCTTTCTTTTAATGCATTAGGTTTGCCTCTAAAAGTTATAAATCTTCTGAAATATTTCCAAACATCTTTTATATATGGAACAGAAGATACTGAATAATCGTACATAAATATTTTAATCTCAGGATTAACTTTTATGCAATCAAGTTCAAAAGTCCAATCAGGACCCATGCCAAAAGTAACTAATACTTTAGTGTTTTTTACTAATTTATCTTCACAAACATACCCTCCGTCACCGAACCTTCCAAATCTTTTTAAGATTTTATTAGGGAATTTTACTGGTGTTAAAAAACTATATTTTTTATTAATTAAATTCATTTTTTCAACAGTTAAAGAAATAAAATAAATTATTCAATATAAAATTTACTAATTAGGATTTTTTTCCAAAGTCTACTTATGTTTTCTTTGTTCACTACTCAACAGTTACAGATTTAGCTAGATTTCTAGGTTTGTCTATATCGCAATTTTTAAGTAAAGCCACATGGTAGGCTAAGAGCTGGAGTGGTATTGTTAATATGAATGGAGATAAAGATTCTTCAATGAAAGGTACATCAATTTTAAATCTAATATTTTCATTAATAACCATCTCGTGTTTGTCAGTTATGAGCAGAACTTTTCCTCCTCGTGCTATAACTTCTTGAGTGTTAGAAAAAGTTTTTTCAAAATATTTGTCTTTTGGCGCAATAACGATAACGGGTAAACCATCTTCAATTAAAGCTAGAGGTCCGTGTTTCATCTCTCCTGCTGGATATCCTTCGGCATGTAAATAAGATAATTCTTTCAGTTTTAGAGCTCCTTCTAATGCTATTGGAAAAGATGTTCCTCTGCCTAAAAACATTGATCCTTTAGATTCGTAAATATCTTTTGCTACTAATTGAATCTGGTCTTCTTTCTTAAGAATATCATCAATAGCTTTTGGAAGTTTAATTAAATTATTTATTTTTTGTATATATTCATCTTTATTTACTTCGTTTCTGTTAAATGAAATTTTTAAACAAAGAATGTAAAGAATTAGCATTTGTCCAAGAAAAGCTTTGGTCGAAGCCACACCAACTTCTGGTCCGGCGTGTAAAGGAAGGACCCAATCTGAATTTCTAGCTATTGAACTTTCTACAACATTAACAACAGAACATGTCTTCACATTATTATCTTTACATAATTGAAGAGCAGCTGCTGTATCTGCTGTTTCTCCTGACTGAGAAACAAAAATATATAAATTCTTTTTATTAAACTTAATTTTTCGGTATCTAAATTCTGAGGCAACATCTATTTCAACTTCGATATTAGACATTTCTTCAAACCAATACTTTGCCACGAGACATGAATGGTAAGCTGTACCACATGCAATAAGAACAATTTTTTCCATAGATTTTGGGTCAATTGGAAAGTTGTACAAGTTAATATCATTCTTGATTTTATCTACATACTCATTAATTCCGTTCTTTACAGTGATTGGCTGTTCAAAAATTTCTTTGCTCATAAAATTTTTATAATCACCTTTTTCAGCTAAATTTTTATCATCTGATAATGTATGAACTTTTTTATTAATTTTTTTTTCTTCTAAGTTATAAAATTCGACACTATTCTTTGTTAAAACACAGACATCTCCATCATCTAGATAAGAAATTTTATTAGTCATTGATTTTAAAGCATATGAGTCAGAACCAAGGTAGTTTTCGTCTTTCGCATAACCAACCGCAAGCGGGCTTCCTCTTCTCGCACCAACAATCAAATTATCAAAACTTTTAAATATAATTCCTAATGCAAAACTTCCTTTTAATTTTTTAAGTGTTTTTTGAACTGATTTTATTGGAGACTCATTCTTAATTTCCTCAGTTAATAATAGTGTAATTACTTCTGTATCTGTTTGCGATTTAAATTTTATTCCATTTGATTCTAAATCTTTTTTTAATTGATCTGAATTTTCAATAATTCCATTATGAACAACTGAAACTATTTCTGAAGAATGAGGGTGAGCATTAACTTCGTTGGGTACACCGTGAGTTGCCCATCTTACATGGCCAATTCCAACACTACCAAGTGCTGGATTTTTAAATAAAATCTTTTCGAGCTTCTCAACTCTACCGGTACATTTTTTCTCTAGAATTTGATTATTATGTAAAGTTGCTAATCCAGCAGAGTCGTAACCTCTATACTCAAGGCGTTTCAAAGACTCAATTATATTTGTTGAGACAGCTTTATTGCTAGCAATACCTATTATTCCACACATCTAATTTTTCTTTTTTCTCTTATAGTTTTTTATTTCAGTTTGTCTTGTTCTAGTTAAGGCAAGTGATTTACTATTTACATTTTTAGTTATTACTGACCCTGCACCGACAACTGAGTTTTTATTAATTTTAATAGGAGCGACTAAAGAAGTATTGGAACCAATAAAAACATTGTCAGCAATGTTTGTTTTATATTTATTAACTCCGTCGTAATTGCAAGTTATTGTTCCTGCTCCAATATTTGACCCCTTGCCAACAGTTGTGTCGCCTATGTAAGATAGATGATTAACTTTTGAATTTTTACCGATTACTGACTTTTTTGTTTCTACAAAATTTCCAATTTTAGCTCCAGTTTTTAAGACAGTTCCGGGTC
This sequence comes from Pelagibacteraceae bacterium, assembly GCA_016777565.1. Classification (GTDB taxonomy): domain Bacteria; phylum Pseudomonadota; class Alphaproteobacteria; order Pelagibacterales; family Pelagibacteraceae; genus Pelagilacustribacter. The sequence continues at coordinate 10,948 of JADHRF010000013.1, read as the reverse complement.
TTAGTCTTGCGTATGGGCCGATAACTACATCTTCTTCAATTATTGCATCTTCGATGTGAGAAAATGATTTTATATTTACGTTGTTTCCAATTTTAACTTTTGACCCAATAACTACATAGGGTTCTATAGTAATATTTTTGCCAAATTTTGTATCGTTGGACAAAAAAATTGTTTCAGGTGCAATAAGATTAATGCCTTTGCTTAAAGCTTTAATTCTTAATTTTTCTTGCTCTAATTTATATTTTTTTGCTTTATTTAGCTTGTTATTTTGCTTCATAAAAAATTTTATTTACATTATAAGTAGATACTTAATAACTCACAAAATATTTCTTTTTAATTCTTTAAATATGACTCAAATATACACAATTCTTTTTGATTTAGACGGTACTATCATCAACACAGCTCCTGATTTAATGAGTGCACATAACCACGTAATGAAAAAGTTTGGACACCCCGTAAAAGAGTTAGGCGAGATAAAAAACTTAGCGGGTAAAGGTGCATGGATGATGATGCAAAGATCTTTTAAAAAAGAAGTGACAGACGAAAAAATAAAAAAAGAGATGACTAACGAATTTATTAATTTTTATAGTAAGAATATTGCAAATGACAGTAAGCCAATTAATGGCTTATTTGAGTTTTTAGATTGGGCTAAAAGTAAAAATATTTCCATGGCTATATGTACCAACAAACAAGAAAGGTTAGCAGTAGACTTATTGAAAAAATTAAAATTATTTAATTATTTTGAATACGTAGCTGGTTCTGACACGTTCGATTTTAATAAACCAGATCCAAGGCATCTTACAGATGTTGTTGAGATAATTGGTGGTGACTTAAAAAAAACAATAATGATTGGAGATAGTGAAGTTGATGAAATGGCAGCTGTAAATGCAAAACTTCCTTTTGTTTTGGTGGCTGATGGTTATACTGAAAAATCAGCTGATCAAATTAAGCACGATTTTTATATTAAAGATTATATAGGTTTTGAAAAAATAATATCCAAGTATCTATGATAACATTTGCGCTTTTTTCTGCTTTATCGACTTTTTATTTTACGATGTTTTTTACGCCTGGTCCTAACAATGCAATGTTAACTGCGTCTGGTATGAAATTTGGTTTCATAAAAACGCTACCACACTTAATTGGAATTCCCTTAGGACATATTTTACAAATTGGATTAACTTGTTTTGGTCTGGCAAATTTATTTTTACTTTATCCTCAGGTTCAACTTTACATGAAAATTTTATGTTTTGTGTACTTGCTTTACTTGGGTTGGAAAATGATTGGTTCTTTTAGCATCGTTCAGAAAGAAACAGGTAGACCACTAAGATTTTATGAGGCTTCACTTTTTCAATTTATTAATCCAAAAGCTTGGTCGATCGCTGTAACAGTTGCTTCTGGTTTTTTTCCAGCAGAAGAAAATATTTTAATTGGTGTTATGTTTGTTACAATTACTGCTGCTGTAATTTGTTTTCCAACAATAAGTTTGTGGGCTCTGTTTGGAAGTGGCTTAAGAAAATTTGTTAACGATACCAAAGTAAAAAAAATTATAGAATATTTACTAGCAGCACTGTTAATTTTTACTGGTTTATTTATTTTACTTAAATAATCTTTGATTTTTATACCTTGCTCTAATATATATCTGAGCACATGCATTTTACTAAAAAAACAGTTTCTGAAAAAAAAATAGACTTTGTAAAAAAATTACAATCAAAAAAATTATTAAGATTTCCTGGTGCTTATAATCCTTTATGTGCAAAACTAATTGAAGAAATAGGTTTTGATGGTGTTTATGTTTCTGGAGGTGTGATGTCAAATGATTTAGGCCTACCGGACATAGGTCTTACAACATTGGATCAAGTTAGTCATCGAAGTGGACAAATAGCAAGGGTTACAAATCTTCCTACAATAGTTGATATTGATACAGGGTTTAACAATTGTAAGAAAACTGTAGAGGTGTTTGAAAAAAAAGGTTTAGCGGGTTGTCACATAGAAGACCAAATAGCAGAAAAAAGATGTGGTCATTTAGATAATAAAGAACTTATTTCAAAAGATGAAATGGTTAAAAAAATTAAAGAATGTGTAGAATCTAGAAAAGATAAAAACTTTTTAATTATTGCTAGAACAGATGCTAATTCAGTTGAAGGTTTAGAAAAAACTTTAGATAGAATTAAAGCTTATGAGGATGCAGGTGCCGACATGATATTTCCTGAAGCAATGAAAGATGAAAAAGAGTTTGAACGAGTTAGAAAAACTTCAAAAAAATTTTTATTAGCTAACATGACTGAATTTGGTAAATCAAAACTTTTAAATAAATCTGAACTTGAAAATCTAGGTTATAATGTTGTAATTTATCCTGTTACCACACAAAGATTGGCAATGAAAAGTGTAGAAGACGGTTTAAAATCTATATTTAATAATGGTGATCAAAATAATATTCTTGATAAAATGCAAACAAGAAAAAGATTGTATGAATTGGTGGAATATGAGAAATATAATACCCCAGATAAAAAAATAACCGATTTTTCTACTGAAGGTCATGAATAATGAGTGAAGAAATAAAAAAAGGATTACTAGGAATTGTTGTCGATGAAACAACCATTTCACATGTCGTTCCAGAATTAAGCACCTTGACTTATAGAGGTTATAAAGTTCAAGATCTTTGCGATAAGTGTGATTTTGAAGAAGTGGCTTATTTAGTTCTACATGGTGATTTACCAAGCAAAAAACAATTAAAAAAATTTATTAAAGAAGAGAGATCAGAGAGAAAACTTTCCAAACAAATAGTTAGAGACATTCAAAATATGCCGAAAAATGCTCACCCTATGGATGTAGTGAGAACTTGCGTTAGTTTAATGGGTCTGGAGGACAAAGATGCAAGAGATAATGGTCCTAAAGCTAATATGAGAAAAGCGATGAGAATATTCGCAAAAACTCCAACAGCTGTCGCAGCATATTTTAGAGCAAGGAAAGGGAAAAAAATAATACCTCCAAGCACAAAGCTATCATTTGCAGAAAATTTTTTCAAAATGATGTTTAATAAAGTTCCAGATAAAGAAATAGTGAGAGCTTTCGACATTTCATTAATCTTGTATGCTGAACATAGTTTTAATGTATCGACTTTTACTGCAAGAACTATAACAAGCAGCCTATCAGATATTCATGGAGCAGTTACTGGAGCGATAGCAAGTCTTAAAGGTCCTCTACATGGTGGTGCTAATGAAGCAGTTATGCATATGATGAAAGAAGTTGGCAAACCTAAAAATGCTAAAAAATGGATTGAGAATGCTTTAGCTAAAAAGAAAGTGATTATGGGATTTGGTCACAGAGTGTATAGAACTGGAGACTCTAGAGTTCCCACAATGAAACATTATATGTTTAAAGTTGCTAAATTACTTAAAAAAGAAAAATATACTGAGATGTATGAAATATTAGAAAATACAATGTTGGAAAAAAAAAATATTCATCCAAATGTAGATTTTCCATGCGGTCCAACCTATTACATGATGGGTATTGATATCGACTTCTATACTCCAATCTTTGTAATGTCTCGAATAACTGGATGGTCAGCACATATTATGGAACAACATGCCTCTAACAAGTTAATCCGTCCTTTATCAAAATATCGAGGAAAAGAAGTTCGAGAGGTAATGCTTTTAAATCAAAGATAATTTTTAACTGCAAGTATATTTTCTTTGTCTAAGTCTTTTATTCTGTAATTAAAGCTTAATAATAATTTTTTTATTTCTTTCAATTTTGGTCCTTCAAAAAAAGTATCGTCGAAATGTTTTTTTTCAAACATTATTTCTTCTATATTAATCAAATTATAATCAATAGATTTAAGTATTTCATACTCAGCTCCTTCAACATCAATTATTAATTTATCTATGGATTCTATTTTATGTTTGACTGCTAAAGACTTAAAAGACAAACAATTAACATCTATTGTATCTATATCATCTTCTTCTATTTGAAAATTTTTGTTCTTGTGATTTAAAATGTGTTTTTTGTTAAAAGAACCGATACCACTTGCCCAGTGTTTTTTTAACTTAGCTATAGAGCTGTGTTTAACATAATAAAAAGATCTAATTTCATCTTTACCTGCAATAGCACATTCTTCAACAATTATGTTTGTATTATTTTTTATATTTCCTTTTAGCTCTTCAATATTATGCTGGACAGGCTCGATTAATAATATTTTTTTTGACTGGTTGTTGATTTCTTGTTTAAGCCAATATCCTGTGTGAGAACCTATTGATACAAGACCAAACTTCAAAAATATCCTTTAAGAAAAAGCTTCGGACCAACTACCTTTGGTAGAAGCTTTAGAGTACTCAGTTGCTCTACCTTCAAAAAAGTTCATGTGTTCAACGCCGTTCAACATGTTATCTAGCCATGTTAAAGGATTTTTCTTAACATCATAAATAGGATCCAAACCTAATTGCTCAAGTCTTCTATTTCCAATAAATCGAATATATTGTTTGATTTCATTGGCAGTTAAACCTTGCAGGGGTCCCATTTGAAAAGCTAAATCAATAAAAGCATCTTCATGCGTTATAATAGTTTTGCACGCATCAACAATTTCTTTTTTTAATTTGTCATTCCAAATCTCAGGCTCTTCTTTAATAAATTCTTTAAATAATCTGATCATAGAATTACAATGTAAAGTTTCATCTCTAACAGACCAAGTAACTATCTGGCCCATACCTTTCATTTTATTGTGCCTTGGAAAATTTAATAAAATTGCAAAACTCGCAAATAGTTGAAGCCCCTCAGTAAAAGCAGAAAAGACTGCCATTGTCATTGCTATATTGTGTTTTGATTTAACATCAAATCCTTGCATGTAATCATATTTATCTTTCATCTCTTTATATTTCATAAATGCAGAATATTCTGTTTCTGGCATGCCAATAGTATCTAATAAATGAGAATATGCTGCGATATGAACTGTTTCCATTGCAGCAAAGGCCGTCATCATCATAAGAACTTCTGTTGGCTTGAAGACAGTTGTGTAATGTCTTAAATAGCAATTATTTACTTCAACATCTGCTTGGGTAAAAAATCTAAATATGTGAGTTAAAAGATTTTTTTCTGCTGACGTAATATTTTTTTGCCAATCTTTAACATCATCACCTAATGGAACTTCTTCTGGTAACCAATGAATTCTCTGTTGGGTTAACCAAGCGTCATAACACCAAGGATATCTGAAGGGTTTGTAGACGGGATTCTCTACTAATAGACCCATTTTTTTTGGTTGAATTATTTCTGGTTTAATTTTTTCTGCTACTGACATGATAAACACTCCTCATAGTTATTGTCTTTATTATTAGATTCGTTCTCTTTTGAATAAACATTTTTAGTCACATCTGTTGATGAACCTGCTGTTACATTCTCAGCTCTTTGTATTGACTTAGATCTACAATAGTAGAGGCTTTTTAATCCCTTCTTCCAGGCTTGAAAATGTATATCGTGAAGTTCTTTTTTATGTATATCTGCGGGTATAAAAACATTTATTGATTGGGCTTGGGAAATATGAGGTGTTCTATCTGCACCTAGTTCTATAATCCATCGCTGATCAATTTCAAATGCTGTTTTAAACGTATCTTTTTCTTCCGGTGTTAAAAAATTTAAATGAGAGACCGAGCCTTGGTTTGTTGTTATGCTGGTCCAAACTTCATCGTCATCTTTTTTATATTTTTGAAGTATTTTTTTAAGATATTTATTTCTTACATTAAACGAGCCAGATAAAGTTTTGTGCGTAAAACTATTGGCTGCTATTGGCTCTATACCTGGAGATGATCCGCCACAAATAATTGAAATTGAAGCGGTAGGTGCTATTGCTGTTTTGTTAGAAAATCTTTCTTTAATTCCGTATTCTTCTGCATCTGGACATGCTCCTCTTTCCTCTGCAAGCGAGGTAGAAGCAGCGTCAACTTTTTCTTGAATATTTTTAAATATTTTTTTATTCCAAACTTTGCTCATTACTGAACCAAATGGAATATTTTTTTGTTGGAAATAAGAATGTAAGCCCATTACTCCTAATCCTACACTTCTTTCTCTCATGGCAGAATATTTTGCATCAGCAAATTCATCTGGAGCTCGATTGATAAAATCAGTCATTACATTATCTAAAAATCTCATTACATCTTCAACAAATTGCGCATTATCTTTCCATTCATCATAAGTATCTAAATTTAAAGATGAAAGGCAACAAACCGCTGTTCTATCTTTTCCATTATTATCTATTCCGGTTGGTAAGGTAATTTCACTACAAAGGTTTGAAGTCTTAACTTTTAAACCAGCAAGTTTGTGATGTTGAGGAATTTGTCTATTAACAGTATCGATATAAACTATGTATGGTTCACCAGTTTCGACTCTAGCCGTTAACAGTCTAATCCATAAGTTTCTAGCTGGAATAGTAGATTGAACGGTTCCATCGTAAGGACTTCTAAGTGCCCACTGGCCATCTATTTCTACTGCTCTCATAAAATCATCAGTAACAAGAACACCGTGGTGTAAATTCAAAGACCTTCTATTAACATCGCCGCCAGTTGGTCTACGCATCTCGATGAACTCTTCAATTTCAGGATGGTCGATTTGTAAATAACAAGCTGCAGAACCTCTTCTTAATGAACCTTGGCTTATTGCCAATGTTAAGGAGTCCATAACTTTAATAAAAGGAATGATGCCTGAAGTCTTTCCAACTTTTCCAATTTTTTCTCCAATAGATCTCAAGTTACCCCAATAACTTCCAATGCCTCCACCTCTTGCGGCAAGCCAAACATTTTCTTCCCATAAGTCAGTAATACCTTTAAGGCTGTCACTTGCTTCATTTAGAAAACAAGAAATAGGTAATCCTCTTTCTGTGCCGCCGTTTGATAAAACAGGTGTTGCCGGCATGAACCATAGATTGCTAATATAATTATAAATTCTTTGTGCGTGTAGATTATCGTCTGCGTATACACTAGCAACCCTCGCAAATAAGTCTTGGTAAGATTCGTTTTGACCTAAATACCTATCATCTAATGTAGCTCTACCAAAATCGGTTAATTTCGAATCTCTAGATCTATCAATTTTGATAGTAATGCCTTTTTCGTTTTGAAATAGTTCTGTTTCACCAGATAATGAGAAAAGATCAGGTTTTTTTGGGCTATTATCCTTAAATTCACTGATATTCTTTGAGCTAATTGAGCTCACAGCTTTTTTTATTGCCAAAGATACATTTTTATTCATAAATTACTATATTTGCGACTATATTATTGTAAAACAACTATATGTTGTGTTCACTTTGAGTTAATATACTAGAAGTAAAATAACATCAATAGAACATTATAAGAACATTATTATATTTTTTCAAGTGGAAAGTTTTGTTGATAAGCAATATTTAAAAAACAACCTATATGCTAATAAATTCAAACGGTTTTAGAGAGTACGATGCGAGATGGCTATATAAAAAAGATATAGATCTCGAAGGAGTCGAAAGTTTGGGAAAAGGGCTAGGAACTCAAATAATAAATCACGCCAAAAAAACAAACCCAAGGGTAATCATTGGTCATGACTATAGGTCTTACAGTGAAGAAATTAAATCAGCTCTAAAAGAAGGTTTAATATCTACCGGTTGCTATGTTGAAGATATTGGATTGGCCCTCTCTCCTACTGTTTATTTTGCACAATTTAATTTAGACGCAGATGCAATTGCAATGGTTACAGCGAGTCACAATGAGAATGGTTGGACTGGGGTAAAAATGGGAATTAAAAAAGGATTAACTCATGCGCCCGAAGAAATGAGTGAACTTAAAGATATAACTTTAAATAAAAAATTTATTACCGGAAAAGGAAATGAAAAAAAAATTGAAAACTTTAAAAAAATTTATATTCAAGACTTAATTTCTAGGAATAAATTAAATAAAAAAATTAAAGCAGTTGTGGCGTGTGGAAATGGAACTGCGGGAGTATTTGCGCCAGAAATTTTAAGAGGAATTGGATGTGAAGTTATAGAACTAGATTGTAATTTAGATTACACATTTCCAAAATATAATCCAAATCCAGAAGACGAAAAAATGTTAAGCGAAATTAAAAAAAAAGTTAAGGAATATGATGCTGACATAGGTTTCGGCTTTGATGGTGATGGTGACAGAGTTGGTGTTGTTGATAATAATAGTGAAGAAATTTTTTCTGATAAAATTGGATTATTGATCGCGAGGAACTTATCGACGAGACATAAGAATTCAAAATTTGTAGTCGATGTTAAATCAACAGGACTTTATGAGAAAGATGAAGTTTTATTAGAAAATAATTGTAAAACAATATACTGGAAAACAGGTCATTCACACATAAAAAGGAAAGTTAATTTTGAGAAAGCATTAGCTGGTTTTGAAAAAAGTGGGCATTTCTTTTTTAACCAACCTCTTGGTTATGGATACGACGATGGAATAAATTCAGCTATCCAAGTTTGTCATTTACTAGAAAATAAAAATAAGAAAATGAATGTGCTTGTAAATGAATTACCAAAAACATTTCAAACTATTACAATGGCTCCTTATTGCAAAGATGAGGAAAAATATGAGGTGGTAGAACGGTTAGTTAAAGAAATAGAAAAAATAAAAGCTGATAAAATAAAAATTGATAGTTTGAATATAGAAAATATTATAACTGTAAATGGTGTTAGATTTGCTTTGTCAGATGGCTCTTGGGGTTTAATCAGAGCGTCATCGAACAAACCATCACTTGTCGTCGTAACTGAAAGCCCTACATCAAGAGAAAGAATGAAAAATATATTTAAATTTATTGATAATTTACTTCAAAAGACTGGAAAAGTAGGAGAATACGACCAAAAAATAAAGCTATGAACAAACCTCTTTGGAAGCCGCCTGAGCAGAGAGTTAATAATTCAAATCTATTAAATTTTTCTAAATTTGTTGGTTTTTCAACTGAATATGACTTTAAAAAGTTTTGGCAATGGAGCGTTTCTGAGCCAGAAATATTTTGGTCTAAATTTTGGGATTATTCAAAAATAATAGGCAATAAAGGCAAAGAAGTAATCAGAAAAAATAAAAGTTTTAACAAAACAAAATTTTTTCCAGACTCAAGGTTAAATTACTCAGAAAATATTCTTAAAATTAAAACTAATGATATCGCTATTAATTTTTTATCTGAAGTGGGATTTGAAGAAAATATTTCATGGAATGTCTTGTACGAAAAAGTTTGTAAATTTTCTGGCTATTTAAAATCTTTAAATCTAGAAAAAGGCGACCGTGTGGCTGCATACGTGCCTAATAAGATCGAGTCAATTATTGCTTTTTTAGCATGTGCTAAAAACGGAATTATTTGGTCTTCTTGTTCTCCAGATTTTGGTGAACAGGGGGTAGTTGATCGATTTAAACAAATCGAACCAAAAGTATTAATTACTAGTGATTATTACTTCTATAACGGAAAAAAAATTAATATTTTAGAAAAAGTAAAAAATATTTTAACTAAAATTCCAACTATTAAAAGAACAATAGTTTTTCCATATAACCAAAAAGAAAAAGTAACATTTAAAAACTTTGTTAATTTTAACGAAGCTTTGAACGATTCTAGTTTAGATGAGAATTTTGAAAGGTTAGATTTCAATCATCCAATTTATATTCTTTATTCAAGTGGAACTACAGGTAAACCTAAGTGTATTACGCATGGTGCTGGAAATGTTTTAATTGAGCACAATAAGGAATTTATGTTGCATTGTGACATAAAAAATAAAGAAAAATTATTCTATTTTACAACTACTGGCTGGATGATGTGGAACTGGTTGATTGGTGGTCTTGCTACTGGCTCTTCAATATTTTTGTATGATGGCTCCCCTACGTATCCAAAAATAGATACTCTCTTGAAGTATTCTCAGGATAAAAAAATTAATCTCTTTGGTGTAAGCGCTAAATACATTGATCACTTAAAAAATGAAAATTTTAATAGTAAACATTTAGATTTAGATTCGATAAAAATAATTACCTCTACAGGTTCACCTTTAGCTGAAGAAAGCTTTAAGTACGTATATGATAACATTAAACAAGATGTACATTTAGCTTCCATCGCAGGTGGAACTGACATGGTTGGGTGTTTAGTTTTAGGAAATTTATATTCAAATGTTTACAAAGGTGAAATTCAAGGCCAAAGTTTAGCAATTGATATCGATATCTTTACAGAAGATGGAAAAAGTACAAAGGATGGTGAAAAAGGAGAGCTTGTAGTAAAGCAACCCTTCCCTTCAATGCCTGTTAAGTTTTGGGGGGATGATACGGGAGAAAAATACCACAATGCATATTTTAACAAGTTTAAAAATATTTGGCACCATGGAGATTTTATAGAACGAACTCCAAATAATGGATTTATTATGAGGGGTAGATCGGACACTACACTTAATCCAGGTGGCGTAAGAATTGGAACGTCAGAGATTTATCAGCAAGTAGAAGATATTGAATATATAACTGAAGGTTTAGTAATTGGGCAAAATTATAACGATGATATCAGAATTATTTTATTTGTAACTACAAAGAATAATCAAGATTTAAATGAAGAAAAAATTAAATCAATAAAATTAAAAATAAGAAAGAATTGTTCACCTAAGCATGTTCCGTCTTTAGTCATAAAAGTACCAGCTATTCCTAAAACAAAAAGTGGTAAAATTGTTGAGCTTGCTGTGAAAAAAATAATCCATGGGGAAACTATAAATAATAAAGAAGCCATTGCTAACCCTGAAGCATTAGAATATTTTAAAAATTTACCTCAACTTAAATAGAAATAGTCTCAATTTCTAAAAATAATTTTTACAGTTTATGTGTAGCATTGAATGTAGTTCTATAAGTTTAGCAAAGCTTCTATTGTAACCTCCCCCAAGAACACCACATAAAGGAATCTTTTTAGAGTAAAAACTCTCTATTACCATTTGATCTCTTTTGTTAATGCCATCATCAGA
>JADHRF010000064.1 GCA_016777565.1 Pelagibacteraceae bacterium | reverse complement strand
GTTATAAAGTATATTGAGTTTCTTAAAAAAAACCCTAGTTAGTTTTTTTAGAAATTGTTTCTAAAAGTTGATCTACATCACTTTCTTCAGTATTCCATGCTGTAACAAGTCTAACGGCTTTACCATCAAGTTCTTCCTCATTCATTTTATAACCTTCTGAATTCAGGTGTTCAATGATTGGTCTTGGAAATTTCACAAATACTTCATTTGCATGTGTCGGGTAAGCTAATTCAATTTTTGGATTTGCATTTAGTCCTTCACTTAATTTTTTTCCCATTTTATTTGCATGTTTTGCGTTCTTTAACCAAACGTCGTTTGAAATATAAGCATCTAGTTGGGCTGAAACAAATCTCATTTTTGATAATAAATGTCCTGCCCTTTTCATTAAAAAAGAGAGATTGCCTACAAGCTCTGGTTTGAAGAATATAATCGCTTCAGCAGCCATACAGCCATTTTTTGTTGCTCCAAAAGATAAAACATCTATCCCAGATTTCCACGTCATTTCAGCTGGGGTTGCACCTAAGGACACTAAAGCATTGGCAAATCTAGCTCCATCCATATGCATTTTTAAATTATGTTTGTGAGCAGTATCTGAAATCTCTTTTATTTCATCTAGTTGATAAGCTTCGCCTGTTTCACATAATTGAGTAATGCTCACTACAGATGGTTGGGTATGGTGTACCACACCAATACCTCCAATACTTTCAGATAATTCTTTTGGTGTAATTTTTCCATCAATACCATTAAGTGTTACTAGTTTTGCACCACCAGTATAAAACTCTGGCGCACCACATTCGTCTGTGTTGATATGAGATAACTTGTGACAATAAATATTACCAAATACTGGAGTTAATGCTGATAAAGCCAAAGCATTTGCTGCTGTACCAGATGCAGTTGGGTAAACTACTACTTCTTTTTCAAATATTTTAGAGAATTTTTCTTGTAAAATTTTGGATAAATCATCATTGCCATAAGGAGCGCTGTCTCCATCATTTGCTTTTAAAATTGAATCTAATACTTCTGGGCAAGCACCAGTTACGTTATCTGATGCGAACTTAATTCGCTCTCTTTTTGTTTTAATTTTTACCATAACTATTGTTTAGGAAAATAATCTTTTAATTCACCTTCTCGATAAACATCTGCTGTACAACAGTGAAGTCCTCCACCAAATGCATAAGCATCTCTCATATCTACTGGTAATACTTCCATTCCTAGTTTGTCTAATTGTTCTGCTTGATATACTTCACTTTTTTCTACACAAACTGTCTTAGGATCTAATACTAATACATTCATAGATAACCAAGTAGAAGAATAACACAATGGTGGTGGCTCATTGTGTGCAGGTTGTGCAGAGTCAATTATTTCCCATCCATTATCTTCAAATAGTTTTCTTTGTTCTTTTGGTAGACGCCTTTGAGGATTATTAATTATTAAACCTTCTTTAATCGGTGTAAATGTTGCATCAATATGAATTGGATAAGGATCTCCTGGAAAATTAACTGCATGAACTCGATGATCTTTATAATGTCTTTTAAGCCAGTCAATTCCTTTTAAGTTTGTTGTAAATCCATGCTGAACAACCAAATCTTTACCAAACCTCAAAACATCAGCAGCATCAAATAAAGGTTCTTCTTCTGTAGTTACAAAAAACTTATCTTCTGTCCACTCTAATCTTTTTTGAATTCCAATTTTATCCGACAGATAATCTTTTCTATAGTCCGCATCTGTTAATCTCGGTTTTGGTGCAGACTCATGCCTCATATTTGGATCATCATTATAATATTTTTTTAACAAAGGTCTGTAGCATAGATACTCAAACCATCTGCATCTGTAGCTCATTGTAGCCTCTAAAATTTCTTTGCCTACTGTTAATAAAACATCTCTTGGTGGCATGCAGCCAAACATTGTATCTGTTTCCCAATCAGGTGTTGAAGTTTTTTGATTAAAATCTATTGGGTCTGGTCTATCCACTTTGATGTTTCTTTTAATTAACATATTAGAAAAATCGTCAAGTAGCTGATTGGCTTTATCAACTGTATCTTTTGTTCTTGGACCGAATTGGCCTCTCATATCTGAATCTTCTGGAACTTTTGCGTCTAAAGCAGGTTCAGGAGCTGGTATACAGGTACCATCAGCCTTTCCTACGATCACATGTTTTAAAGGGTCCCATTCATTCCAGCTATTAACTATAGTTTTTTTTTCACTCATAATTTATGATTTAATAATATTATGCTCAGGGCCAAAAGGAAACTTGGTAATATTTTCTGCACTATTTTTTCCTATAACTAGAATATCGTGCTCTCTGTACCCTCCTGCACCTGGAGTTCCCTCTGGTATCATAATCATAGGTTCCATAGAAACTACCATATTTTCCTCTAATACTGTGTCTATATCTTCACGTAGTTCTAATCCTGCTTCTCTTCCATAAAAGTGAGACAACACACCAAATGAGTGACCGTAACCGAATGTTCTGTAATGAAGATATCCAAGTTCAGCAAATAGCTCATTTAGTTCATGACAAATATCTGAACATTTTACTCCTGGTTTGATTAGTTCTAAGCCTCTTTTATGAACTTTAATATTTGCCTCCCATGCTTTTAACGAGGCGTCATCAATTTTATCAACGAAAAGAGTTCTTTCCAACGCAGTGTAATAACCTGAAATCATTGGGAAAGTATTTAAAGAAAGAATATCTCCAGAAATAAGTTTTCTAGAAGTTTTAGGATTGTGTGCACCATCTGTATTTATTCCTGACTGAAACCACACCCATGTGTCCATATACTCTGCATCAGGATAAGTTTTTGCTATTTCTCGTTCCATTTTATCTCTTCCTGCTATTGCGATTTCAAGCTCACTCTGACCCACTTTTATATTTTTTACTATTTCTTCACCACCAATGTCTGCAATTCTTGCACCATTTTTAATTACATCAATTTCTTCCGCTGATTTAATCATCCTGGTTTTCATTAACTCATTAGAAACATCAGTAAATACTGAAAATGTAAAAATAGAAGATAATTTATCTTTAACATCTAATGTAACATGATCATTTTCAATTCCTATTTTTTTTGGTGGTTCATCTCTTCCAATAATTGAAACTATTGCTTTTAAAAAATTATCTCTTTTCCAGTCAGTAAATATAACATTGTCGCAATGAGACCTTCTCCAGGGCTGACTTGCATCTATGTTTGCTGAAATTGTTGAAATTTTATTTGCAGTTACAACACATCCATAAGGTCTACCAAATGAACAGTAAATAAAACCTGTATAATAAGCAATGTTATGCATTGATGTTAAAATAATCATATCTAGATTATTTTTACTCATTATGGTTCTTAAATTGTTTACTCTTCTTTGGTATTCTTTTTCTGAAAAAGGAAGTTTGACCTTCTCTCCATTTTTTAATGTAAAAAAATCTGGTCTTTCCATCGTAATTAATTTAAAGCAATAAATCTTCTATTTGTCTTAATCGTTAAGCTATAATAGATAATAGACATAAAAAGAAAAAAACCACCGATAATAGTATTTGCGGATGGTACTTCATTAATACCAAACAAAGGTAACCAAACCCAAAAAATTCCTCCAATAACCTCAGTAAGTGAAAGTAAAGTTAATTCAGCAGCCGGTATAGCTCTTGAGCCTATTGAATATAAAATTAAACCTAAACAAACTATGGTTCCATGAAGTGAAAACATTGCTCCATTATAACTAGTTGAAAGTATTTGAGATTTACTGATTGCAATAAATGTTAATGCAACGATAACACAAAACAGACCAGCTACTGCTACTGTTGTAAATTTTGGTGTTTCTTTTCTCCACCTTAATGTTACGGAAAATATTGAAAAACCAATTGATGAAGTCATACCAAAAATTAAGCCTATCAAAGAACTTTTTTCAGTATTGCCTAAAGCAATAATTATAATTCCAACAGTTGCAATTCCAATAGCTATCCAAACATTAAAAGATATTTTTTCTTTTAAAAATAAAAAACCTAAAAGTGCTGTAAAAAAAGGCATTGCTGCAAGGCAAAGTAAAGTTACAGCTGCAGAAGTATTCGTAATCGAGTAAATAAATGTAATCATCGCTATACCTAGGCCACAACCACCGATTAATCCTGAAACACCTACTTTAAGATAATTTTTAAGAAAGTTTTTTCCTTCCTCAAAATATAAATATAAATTAAGAACAATAAAAATAGTTAATCCTCTTGCAAATATATATTGCCATGGGGACTCGCCTGGTTGGTCCATATACCGAACCACTAGAGGTCCAAAAGACCATAATAATCCCGCAAAAAGTACTACAGGGATAGCTATTTTATCATTTTTTAATTCAAACATTATTCGATACTTACTTGTTATTGATTTATTCCACAATAGAAATGAATTAGTTTAAGAGATCATATTAGGCCCAATTGAAAAATAACAATCTATTAACTCCCCTTTTTTAAAGTGTGCTTTTCCTTGATCTAATAAGCCCCATATATTTGATTGAACAAGTGATTTAATTTTATACGACTCTTGTCCTTTTAAAACCTCTGCTATTAAATTTCCATCACTAGTTGAAGAGAGTCTAGATTTTACAAATCTTGTTATGTATTTATTTTTTATAAAATTATTTTTTAGTTTTGCCTTAAAAGGTTTTTCAATATCAGTGCCAAGAATATTTAAAAGATAAGGAAAAACAAAAAATCTAAAACATGCCGAAGAGGAGATTGGATTCCCAGGTAAACCAAATATAGCTTTTTCTGTATTCTTTAATTTTGCAAATAAAATTGGTTTACCAGGTCTAATAGAAACACCTTTGAAATAACCAGATAAATTAAATTTTTTAACAACAGAAGGTACAAAGTCATGTTTTCCTGCAGAGACTGCACCAGAAGTTATAATTATATCTATTTTTGATTTAATACTTTTTTCTATTTTTTTTTTAAAAACTTTTTCATCTTTATCTCTTAAAATTCCACCATCAATAAAATTAAACAAAAAATTATTTGATAACGATTTAATATAATGACTATTTGAATTTCTTACTTGCCAATCAGTTGTTATTTTTTTATTTGAAATTTCATTTCCTGTTGAAAAAAATAAAATATTTGGTTTTTTCTTAACTTTTATTTTTACCACTCCCAGAGTTTTTAATGCCATTACATGAGATGCCTGAATGATTGTTCCTTTTTTTATTATCAGATCTTTCTTTTTATAATCAGATCCTGCATGTCTGATATGTTGATTTTTTTTAATTTTTTCATTAATTATGATGTATCGTTTATTTTTTTTATTTGGATAAAAAATAATTTTTTCAATAGGAATAATTGTATCAAAAAACTTAGGTATGATCGCACCTGTCATTACCTCAACAGCATCAAATTTTTTTACTTTTTTTAATTTAGGGTTTTCTCCAGCAGATATAGTTTTTAAAATTTTAAAATTTTGAAAATTATTTTTATTAAGGTTTATTGTTTCTTTGGAATTAATTGCAAAACCATCAAAAGCAGCGTTAGTGCCTGCTGGGTAATTTACTGGAGAATAAATGTCTAATACAT
>JADHRF010000063.1 GCA_016777565.1 Pelagibacteraceae bacterium | reverse complement strand
ATAAATTTTTTTTAGAAATTGCTTTTTCTGGTTGTTTAATTCTAGAATTTTGGCATGGATGTGATGAAATTTCTTTACCTAAAATTTTAGAAATTTTTTCTATAATATTTTTATTTTTTATTAAAGTAAAAATAGATTGACTTGCAAAAAAATCACTATCGACTGTTATATTATTTTGTGGAAGTCTGATGTTAAAGTATTGATCTAATTCACGTATATTTAGTTTAACAAGATAGGAATATTTTTTTTTAAAATCATATCCTAAAACTCTTTTTTTCTCTTTTGCAGCAACGAATCTATAAACAAGTCTATTCATAATAAACTTCATATCATTAAGAATAGGTTCTAAATCTAATTTGTAATCTAAAACACCTTTAATTTTAACAAAACCTTGTTCGTCAAAAATTTTTTTTATGTTTTGCGTCATTGAGTCGTAATTAGTAATGTAAAAACATTACCAAATTGTAATTAGACTGCAAGTGCTTTTCGCATCTCATCATCGTTCATTTTCTTGCCTAAATATGCTTCGATTACAGCATTATCATCCTTAACTTCAGCAGGAGTTCCTTCTGCAATTTTCTGACCATGATCGAAAACGGTTACTGTATCGCAAGTATCCATAACTACTTTGAGAATGTGTTCTATTATAATTAAAGTTAGTCCGTACTTGTCTTTAAGTTGCATGATAATTTTCATCAAATTATCTACATTATGAGGGGACAAACCTGCAGCTGGTTCGTCTAACATTAAAAGTTTAGGTTTGCCTGCAATAGCTCTAGCCAAAACAAGAAGTCTTCTTTGTCCGCCTGATAGCTCACTAGCGTTCATTTCTGCAAAATCTGCTAAACCAACAAAAGATAATAGTTCCATCATCTCATCTCTAATTTTTTTTTCATGATCCCATATTTTTTTTCTACCTAATACTGCCGCCGCAAAAGAATAAGGGACTTTTGTATGGTAACCTGACATGACATTGTTAATTACAGACATGTCCTGGTATAATCTTAATAGTTGAAATGTTCTAGCTAAGCCTAAAGCTCCAATTTCGTGCGCTGGTTCATTCGTAATGTCATGATCATTAAATTCAATATAACTACCGGGATCTGAATCGTAAACACCAGAAATTAAATTAAAGAAAGTACTTTTGCCTGACCCGTTAGGTCCTATTATTCCTCTGATTTCTCCTTGAGGAATCTCAATATCAATTTTATCAATTGCTTTTAATCCACCAAAAGCCTTCATTAACTTTTTTGTTTTAAGAAGCATTATTTATCATCTTTTGTTTTTTTTTCTTTAAATCGTCTATCGATAAAATACTTATCAATAAAACCACCAATACCTTTTGGCATAAATAAAATTGTAAAAACTATAGTCAAACCAAATATAAATAATTGGTATTGATAAAGTGGTCTAGTAATATCGTAAACAATTGTAATTACTACTGCTCCAATAATTCCTCCCCAAAGATGGCCTAATCCTCCAAAGACTACCATCGCTAAAAATGTTACCATTTCTATAACGGTGTAATTATTAGGATGAATATAACCTGGGGGAAAATGTGCATAGACTGCACCTGCAGCCCCAGCAAACATCGCACTTAAAATAAAAGCTAACAGTTTATATTTTTTTACATTTATACCTGAAGCTGCTGCAGATATTTGATCTTCTCTTATAGCCATAAAAGCTCGACCAACAGATGATTTTAATATACTGAAAGAAAAATAAACCGCGACTAACATTATTGGCATAGCTAAGAAATAATACTTATCAGGTGTATCAAAAGGTACTCCAAAAATTATTGGTTGAGATATACTGGAAATACCATAAGTAGAGCCAAAAAATTCACCGTTTTCAATAAATAGTCTAATTGCTTCACCTCCACCAAGAGTAGCTAAAGCTAAATATGGTCCTTCTAGTCTAAGCGAAGGAACACCCATAACGACGCCGAATAAAGCAGTAACAATTATAGCTGCAGGTAAAGTTACCCATAATCCTGTGCCTAGATATAAAAACATACAACCTGCTGTGTACGAACCTACTGCATATAAACCAACGTGACCCACAGTAACTTGACCACAGTAACCTTTGACGATGTTGAGGCCAGCTGCAACAATAATATTTATACATATTAGAGTAGCTAAATGAGATTGATAAATATCAGTAAAAAAAATTGATGGTATTGCCATTAAAATCAAAAAAGCAATAATAAATCCTACGAAAGGATACTGTCTAATTATTTCTTTAAATTTATTCATATAATAAATTGACTTAAGTTGTTTAGTACATTCCCTCTTTTACCATTATCATGTTGTACATTAGGTCATTCATTGGAGTTTTAATTCCATGACTTTTACCAATTTTAGCTACTGCACCATTTATAAATTCTATTTCAGTCTTTCTTTTATTAAGTATGTCAAAACACATAGAGGATTTATTTGTCTGTTTTGAGTCAACAATTTTATTAAACATTTCTAAACATTCATCTTCAGTGACATCAACACCATCAGCTTTAGCAACAGCCCTTGTTTCTAATATTATTTGTTTCCCAAGGTTTCTTGAAACTTTTTGATTTTTATTTGTAATATATAAATCTGTATGATGCAGATTAAATACTGATGATAGTGGTCCTATTGCAGTTAACGCGAAAAGTTTCATCCATTTTCTTTTTTTGATATCTGAAACCGCAATAGTTTCTAAGTTATGAGCTGTAAAAGTTTCAGCTAAGTCTGACACTCTATCGCTCAAGCCACCTTCATATTCACCTATCCAAGAAGGTAATGATCCATGATTTTTTATATGCCCGGGTCCTATGATATTAGATGCTTGAGTAGTTGTTCCTCCTAAAACTTTATCTTTACCTGCAATTTCTTGCATTATTGCCTCATGACCAATTCCATTCTGAAATGACATAAGTATAGTCTTATCACCTATAATATTTTTAGCATTTGTAAGAGCTGTTTTAAGTGCTGTTGCCTTACACATGATTATAATTGCATCTACAGGTTTAAGTGTTGATGGATTAGTAGTAGCTTTAATTTTAATAAATCTATCTCCACCATGCCCCTCCATTTTCAACCCTTTTTTATTAATTGCGTCGACATGATCTTTCCAAACATCAATCAGAATTACATCAAGACCCTTCTCAGCCATAAGGCCGCCGAATAAACATCCCATGGCCCCTGCTCCTAAAACTGCAACTTTTGTGTCTTTTTTTATCATTTTTTTATTTATTAATTATCTTTAAGCTTTCATTTTGACAGATACACCAAAAAAACCTGTTGGTTTAATTAGTAAAACTATAATCATTAATATAAATGCAAACGCATCTTTGTGACTTCCAGATATATAGTACGAGCCCATTGTTTCAAAAAGACCAACGGTAAAACCACCAACAATAGCTCCAGGTAGACTTCCAAAACCACCCACAACAGCAGAGGCAAATGCTTTTAATAAAATAATATAGCCCATATAAATAACTACTTGATATGTTGGCCCAACTAATGTTCCAGCTACTCCTGCTATTGCACAGGCAATACCAAATGTAATAGAAATATAAAGAGGGACGTTAATACCGACTAAGTTTGAAATATCTTTTGAGTGAGCTACAGCCCTAATACCTAGTCCCATTTTAGTTTTATTTAAAAAAAGATATAAAGCTGCAGAAACTACGAACCCTGTAACTAACATCCACAAGTATGTCATTGGCAATGTAAGGCCTGCAATATTTATAGGCATACCTAATTCTGCATTAAAGGCGTGAGGTGAAGGTTTCCAGATTACGTAAGCTAAATTTTGTAAAACTACAGACATACCAAAACCACATATAATGATTCCCATTCCTGCAACGGTATAACCACCTCCTTTTCTAGTTAATGGTCTAAAAAAAAATCTCTCAACTAGAACACCAAATAATCCCATGGCAATAAATGCAAAGAAAAGGCCAATTACATAACCTATCCATCCGTAAGCTTCGGGAAAAATTGTATAAATAAGTTCACCATCAACAATAAAATTATAAATAGTAAGCCCTGTAAACGCTCCCAACATAAAAAATTCACCGTGAGAAAAATTCACAATATCTAAACCGGTATAGATCAATGAAATCCCGACTGCGACTAATCCATAAATTATCCCGACAGTGATACCAATAAGCAGAACGCTTTTTAGCGAGTCGACACTCATGTCTGGACTTAAAGAGCAGAACAATACGAATAAACCGATAAAAATTGTCATTAAAGTATTCTCTATCTTTCTAGTAAATCTAAAAGTTTTAAACATTTGCTTTTGTTCCTCCTAAATAAGAGTCTTTGACAGTATCATCGTAAATTAATTTTTTGGACTCACCCTCAACGTTTATTATCCCGTCTTTAATTACATATCCATAATCTGAAAGAAGCAGAGCCATACGAACATTCTGTTCTACAACGAGTACAGTCAATCCATCTTTCCTAATTCTATTTATGTTTTTAAAAATATCTAAAACAATTTGTGGCGCGAGAGCAGCACTCGGTTCATCTAACATAATCATTTTTGGACTCGACATCAAACCTCTACCTATGCATAACATTTGTAGTTCTCCACCAGATAAGGTTGCAGCTAATTGATTTTTTCTTTCATTTAATCTTGGAAAATAATCAAATACCTTTTCTAAATTATCTTTAAGTTCTTTTTTTGAGTTCAGCACAAAGGCTCCGAGTCTTAAATTTTCAGTGACACTCATTGCTGGAAAAACATCTTTACCTTGGGTTACTTGAACTAATCCTTTTTTTACAATTTCATGAGGAGGTAAATTATGAATGTTCTCTCCATTAAAATTTATAGTTCCCTCCCATGACCTAAGAAGTCCAGAGCATGCTTTTAAAATTGTAGATTTGCCAGTTCCATTGCCTCCTAGCAATGCAACTATAGATTGTTTTTCTACTTTCATATTTGCGCCGTATAAAATTTGTACGGAGCCATATCCAGAAACTAAATTATCTATCTTTAGCAAAATTCCTCCTTGATGAATCTCTTTAATGGGACTTTAAAAACCTAGACATATTAACTGAAATTTATTACGCTTGTCTATAAAAAACAAAAGGAGGAAGCATGAAAAAAGTACAAATTATTTTTTCAAGTATACTACTCGCTGGAAGTTTATTAATTACATCATTAGCACAAGCTGACATCAAAATTGGTGTTTCGTTTAGAATGTTATCTGACGTTGGTTACAAACACGGAGAGTTAATTAAGGATACTGTTGAAGAATGGAATTCTTCAGGCGGTATCAATGGAGAGAAAGTACAATTAATACTTTATAATGATGAATGTAAATCTGAAAAAGGTGTAGCAAACGCGACAAAACTTGCTTACCAAGATAAAGTTCATGTTATAATTGGTTCAAGCTGTAGTTCAGTTACAATGCCTATGGTACCTGTAATAACTAAAGCTGGTGTACCACAAATTATACCTCACTCTACAAGTTCTAAAATCACATTAACGGGTAGTGAATATATATTCAGAGTTCCTGTTTCATCTAGATTTTATAAAATTGTACAAGGTAAATTCACAG
>JADHRF010000062.1 GCA_016777565.1 Pelagibacteraceae bacterium | reverse complement strand
CAAAAATATTTAAGGGTAAATTGGTTTTAGGAAAATAAATAACTCCATTTAATGGAAAAATTGGAATGATATTTGGCAATTTTATTTTCATAATTATTTAAATAGTTTAATTAATAATATTAAAATCTTTTTCAAATTTTTTTGTAATTGTTAAACCCAAACCAGGCTTAGAATCGTCAAGGTCAATAAATCCGTTTTTAGGCTTTGGATCACCATCAAAAATATAATAAAAGAGCTCATTCCCAACCTCTACATCGTGCACAGGGAAAAATTCTGACAAAGGACAATTTAGATTAGACATAGTTAAATGATAATTATGCATTTGACCCGCATGTGGAACTACGGGCACTTGGTAAGCTTCAGCTAATGCGTTAATTTTGTGTGCAGCTGTAATTCCTCCAACTCTATTTGTGTCGTACTGAATATAGCTTACTGCTTTTAAATCTAATAACTGTCTAAATCCTAGTAAACTGAATTCATGCTCACCACCAGAAATTGGAATCGCATTCATATTGTTAAGCTCTGCGTAACCATGAATATCGTCAGCTATTACAGGCTCTTCGAGCCATCTTGGATTAAATTTCATTAATCTTGGTATCATTCTTTTGGTATAATCCAAATTCCATCCCATATAACAATCCATCATAAGATCTGTATCTTCACCTATAACTTCTCTTAAAGCTTCCACTAACTGAATATTTTTTTTCATACCTTCTGCCCCATCTTTTGGACCCCAACCAAATCTCATTTTAAACATTGTAAAACCTTGAGATTTATATAACTCAGCTTCTTTTTGTAAACTTTTTAAAGGTTGGCTATAAAGTTTAGAGGCATAAACAGGTATTTTTTCTTTAGTTCTTCCGCCTAGTAATTTAAAGACAGGTTGTTTTGTAAGTTTTCCAATCAAATCCCAAATAGCAATATCTATGGCAGATATCGCCACCATACCAATTCCTTTCCTTCCCCAGGCATGAGTTCTTCTGTACATTTTTTCCCAAATGTAATTGTAGTCAAAAGGGCTTTCACCTATTACAAGTGGTTTTAAATAAGTATCTATCGCCATTTTAGTAACTTGTGGCGCTAAAGCTGCATTACCAATACCTACTGTCCCATCTTCAGTTTCAATCTCACAGACTAACCATTCATGGAATCTAAAAGATCCCATAGCATCTGATTTTTCATATAATACATCTGAAGCATTAGTACAAAAATTACCTTGTGGCGGAACTGTTTTACCTTTCCATTGATAAACTGTAGTTTTAATTTTTTTTATTTTACTCATTAATTTTGTTCTTACTCATTTGAACTGCAATTTTAAAAGATTGTAAAGTTGGTTCTAAATTTGCAATATTTTTCCCTGCTATGTCAAAGGCAGTTCCATGTGCAGGAGTAGTTATAGCAACGGGTAGTCCACCTTGAACAGTAATTCCTCTGTCAAAGCCAAAAGCTTTGAGACCGGATTGTAGTGCATCATGGTACATACCAACAATACAATCATGATTTTTATTTTTAAAAGAAGTAATAAAAGATGTATCACAAGGTAAAGGACCATCCGCGTTGATACCCAAGCTCTTTGCCTCATTAATTGCTGGAATAATTTCTGCCTCTTCCTCGTCTCCAAATTCAGCATGTGGATTAAGCGCTTGTACAGCTACTCTAGGATTCTTAATTCCATTTAACTTCATTGCCTCATTAATCAATTTAATAGGCTTTATAATATTCGCTTTCTTAATGTGCTGAGGTACTTCTTTAATTGGTATATGAGAGGTAACCCTTGCAGTCCAAAAATTATCTATTACATTGAACTCACAAAAAAAATTCTTAACATCTAATCGGTCAGCCATTAAGTGAAGTTCATCTGGATATTTACTTCCACCAAGCTTCATACTTGTTTTATTAAAAGGGGCAAAATTTATAGCATCAATTTTTTTTGTTTTTGCTAAATCTAAAGCACAATAAAGTGCATTCAAAACACTTTGCCCTGACTCAGAAGAAGATTTAGAAACTTCATAATTATGATTTTTCCCCTTTGAAATATCTAGAAAAAAATTATTTTTACCGTTAAATTTTACCTGTTCAAAATTATCCACATATTCTAAGTCTGAATAAAATCCAGTGAGTTTGTCAGCTTCATAAAGAACATTTTTTTCACCTATTATCAAAATATTCGCCTTTTTTGCTTCTTGATGCTGCAAAAGCTTAGAAATCAATTCAGGACCTATTCCGGACGGGTCACCCAGCAGTATACCTATAATTGGCTTATTGTTTTCCATAATACTTTTTGACTCTTTATATCAGACTATGTTTAAATTCTTAATATTAAAAATAAATTAACGAGGGAAATAAATGAAAAAAACGTTAAAAACTTTGTTGGCAGCAATTGTTCTAATAGTGGAAATTCCATTTTTAGGTTCATGGGCGCTAGCTGACAATCATCCAATACAAGCAATAACACACGCTGGTTTTGGTGGTGGTACAGATGTTACTACAAGAATGATGCTTCTAAGAGCTCGAAGAGTACTTAAGCAAGACATGCAGTTAGTAAACAAAAAAGGTGGTGGTGGAGCTACGTCTATGGATTATATGATGTCTTTACCTGCGGATGGTCAACATACTTTAACTTGGACCACAGGTCATGCTGTGTCTATGGCTTTAGGAAAAACTAAAGTTAAGTTAAGCGACATGCAACCGTTAGCAAGAGGAACAGATGATCCTCAGCTGCTTGTAGTTAGTTGTAAGGCAGATATTAAAGATGCTAAAAAATTTATATCAACACAGAAATCTAAATCACTAAAGTATGGAACAACTCATACAGGTGGAATTGATGATGTAAGTGCAATTGCTTTTACAAAAAAAGGTAAACTAAAGGACCCAATCATTGTTGCCTACAAAGGTGTGGCACCAATTAAAACAAACCTTATCAAAGGAGATATTGATGTAGGTGTTTTAAATCTTGGTGAGGCATTAACAGAAATCAACGATGGTAAACTTTGTGTTTCCGTCGTTTTAGCAAATAAAAGAATGTCCAAAATTGGCAATGTACCAACAGCAAAAGAGTTAGGTATACCAGTTTCACTTTCTACTGTTAGAGGCTTTGTTACAAAAAAAGGTGTTTCAGCTGATAGAGCTAAAACCCTAGAGAATGGCATGATGAAAGCAATGGGCCATAACTATTATAAAAATTTCTTAACAGAAATTGGACTAGATGATACTAGTGTTGTTGGAGCCGACGAGTGGGGCAAGCAAATGGAAGAAATGCTTAAAGAAATGACTGCTCAACTAAAAGCATTAGGTTACACAAAGTAGTATTTAAAAGTACATATTCAAAAAAATGAAGAATGTACAAAATAATCAAAGGGCAAACTCAGGTAGTTTGCCCTTTTTCTTTAAAAGTTCATTTAAGGTTTCATTTGTCATAATTTTTATTTCCTCAATCTTATTGTTTGCTACATTTTTTTTTGACACTGTTCCACCAATTCTAAATAGAGGAATACAACCAGCTACTTTTCCTAAAGGGCTGTTGATATTAATAATTTTTCTTACTTTAGTTATTTATTTACTATCCTTAAAGAATCCTTGGAAAAAAGAAAAAAAATTGCCTAATACATTTTTTAAAACTTTATATAGTTTTATTTTATTTGTTATAATTGCAAAAACTTTAGATTTTTTTTTAGCAATTTCAGTACTTTCGCTACTTGTTTCTCACTTTTGGGGGGAAAAAAGAATTTTTTATTTATTATTAGTGAGTGTTATTTTCCCAGTTATTGTTTTCATTTTTTTTGAAACGATTCTAGGTTTAAGATTTCCCCCAGGAGTAATTACTAATATTTATTATAATTAATATGGAAAATTTATATTTAATGATGGTTCCTTTGTTCAGCACAAAACTAATGTTAGTGTTGGTTTTTGGTACCTTATTTGGCTTAATCTTAGGTGTGTTGCCGGGCTTAGGCCCCACAACTGGTGGTGCATTAATTTTACCCTTTACCATGACACTAGAACCTTTGTCGGCGATAATACTTCTAACGTCGATCTATTGTGCGGGAACTTATGGAGGGGCCATAACAGCAATATTAATCAACACACCTGGAACACCTGCAGCAGCAGCAACTTGTCTGGATGGTTATCCGTTAGCTCAAAAAGGTGAAGCTGGTAGAGCACTGGGCATGGCAACGGTCTCGAGCACCTTTGGCGGCATATTTTCTGTCATAGTGTTAGTTTTTTTTGCCCCATTATTAGCGCAGTTAGCTTACGAGTTTGGACAGCCAGAATACTTTGCTTTAGCTATTTTTGGTTTAACAATGCTAGCGTCGATAGGTGACGGAAGTCCAATTAAAAATTTAATTGCCGGAGCATTCGGAATTTTAATTTCTACTATCGGAAAAGATTTTATGACTTCTATTGATAGATTTACATTTGGAATTAATGAATTAACAGAAGGAATTGGATTTATACCTGTTGTTGTTGGACTCTTTGCTATTAGTGAGCTTCTAGCGCAATCAACTTTGTTAGAACAAGTTTTTAAAAGAGTAGCTTTAAAAGCCATCAAGTTACCCTCTGTGAGGGATTACAAATTAACCTGGAAAACAATTTTGAGATCATCAGGCATTGGTTCATTTATAGGAGTCCTGCCAGCTGAAGGAGGAACGGTTGCTTCTTTAATTGGTTACTCTGAAGCAAAACGATGGTCGAAAAATCCTGATGAATTTGGAAAAGGTTCTATTGAAGGTATAGCAGGAGCTGAAGCAGCAAATAATGCTGCAACTGGCGGTGCGATGGTTCCAACTTTAGCTCTAGGAATTCCTGGATCAGCAACAACAGCAGTCATATTAACAGGTTTAATAATTCATGGTGTCAGGCCAGGTCCAGATTTATTTAGGGAACAACCAGAATTCTTATATGGAATTTTTGGCGCTATGCTTATCTCGAATATCTTATTCTTTATCTTTGGATTTTTTGGTGCAAAATTATTTGCAAGAATCACGTTAGTTCCAAATAAAATTTTATGGCCAATGATCTTTGCTCTGTCTGTTTGTGGAACATATTCCTTAAATCAATCTATAATTGATATTTGGATAATGTTATTTTTTGGTGTAGTTGGTTTTTTTATGAGAAGATATGGATTTTCAGTCGTACCGGTAATAATAGGTTTAATATTAGGTGAATTAGTTGAAGGTACGTTAAGACAGTCACTAGTAATTTTTGATGGAAACTGGCTAATGTTTTTTACAAGACCAATAGCATTAACCTTTTTTATTTTGGCTTTCATTGCAT
Source organism: Pelagibacteraceae bacterium (assembly GCA_016777565.1). Lineage (GTDB taxonomy): Bacteria > Pseudomonadota > Alphaproteobacteria > Pelagibacterales > Pelagibacteraceae > Pelagilacustribacter. The sequence continues at coordinate 284 of JADHRF010000062.1, read as the reverse complement.
TAGCTTTTCCTTTGTTAAAAAGAAAATAAAACAAGCAAACAACTGATCTTGTTGTGATAGTTATTTTTTTATTTTTTTCACTATATTTAATTGCATTGTCAATAAGGTTATTAAATACCTCTATTAAACGATTTCTATCACCATAAATTATTGGGTCTTTTGTTTTCTTATCAATGTTGCAAATAATATTGTTCTTTTTTAAGATCTCTTGATGCAGATCTACTGAATGTGAAATTATTTCATTGATATCGATTTTATCATTAGGCCTTATGTGTTCTTGTAAT
>JADHRF010000061.1 GCA_016777565.1 Pelagibacteraceae bacterium | reverse complement strand
CATTTTATACTAACGCTTTTCCTTTTCCTGTTATTTTATTTTCTTCTTGATCTTTTGGACCTAACAACATTTGATTATGTGGTTTACCTGATGGTATCATTGGAAAACAATTCTCATCTTGGTCAACGTGACAGTCAAAAATTACTGGTTTATCTACATTTATCATCTCTCTTATCTTTTCATCTAATTCATTTGGATTTTTAGCTCTTATTCCAACACAACCATAAGCTTCTGCTAATTTTACAAAATCTGGTAGTGCTTCAGAATAACTCTCTGAATAATTTTTTTCATGCAGTAGCTCCTGCCATTGTCTAACCATTCCCATATACTGGTTATTCAAAATAAAAATTTTGATGGGTAAGTTATATTGAACTGCAGTTGAAATTTCTTGCATAGTCATTAAAATTGAAGCTTCACCGGCAATATCTACTACTAATTTTTTAGGTTGTGCAACTTGCACACCAATTGCGGCTGGTAGTCCATAACCCATAGTACCAAGTCCACCTGAAGTCATCCATCTGTTGGGTTTATCAAATTTGTAGTGTTGTGCGGCCCACATTTGATGTTGGCCAACTTCTGTCGTTATAAAAGTATCTTGATCTTTAGTTAATTCATAAAGTCTTTGTACTGCATGTTGAGGTTTTATAATTTCATCACTATTGATAAAACTTAAAGACTGTTTTGTTCTCCACTTTTCAATTTGTTGCCACCATTTTGAAATTTTTTGTTTGTTTGATTTTTCTAAGTTTAAATTTTTCTTCTTTAAAGTTTTTGATGTAGAGCTTATTACATCACTTACATCCCCAACTATAGCCAGATCCACTTTTACAATTTTATTAATTGAAGACGGATCTATATCAATATGTACTTTTTTAGATTTTGGTGAGAACTCATCTATTTTACCTGTGATACGATCATCAAATCTAGCTCCAATATTAATCAATAAATCACAATCATGCATTGCATTATTTGCCTCGTAAGTACCATGCATTCCTAACATTCCTAAAAATTGATTGTCGTTGCCCGGATATGCTCCTAACCCTTGAAGTGTTGAGGTAATTGGAAACCCTGTAAGAGAAACTAGTTCTCTTAAAAGTTCACTTGCTTTAGGACCTGAGTTTATTACACCTCCTCCTGTGTAGAAAACTGGCCTAGATGCTTTGCTCATTAAGTTTATTAACTGATCAATATCTTTTTGAGTAAATCTATTTTGAAATCTTTCTTTTATTTTTTTTTCTTTCTTAGGTTTTGAATAATCTGTTTTAGCAAACTGAATATCTTTTGGAATATCAACTAACACAGGTCCCGGTCTACCAGTTGTTGCAACTTCAAACGCTTCGTGCATTATTCTTGGAAGATCTTTAATATCTTTTACTAACCAGTTATGTTTGGTGCATGGTCTAGTAATTCCAGTTGTATCACATTCCTGAAAAGCATCAGTTCCTATTAAGTGAGTTGGTACTTGTCCAGAGATACAAACTAACGGAACTGAGTCCATGTAGGCATCAGTTAGTGCTGTCACAACATTTGTTGCACCTGGACCAGATGTAACTAAAACAACACCAGGTTTACCTGATGACCTTGCATAACCTTCAGCTGCATGACCTGCGCCTTGTTCATGCCTAACTAAAATATGTTTTATAGATGGGTGATTTTTTAATTCATCATATATTGGAAGGACAGCTCCTCCAGGATAACCAAAAATATGATCCACATTTTGGTCTTCCAAACACTTAAATACAATTTCAGCTCCTGAATATAATTTACCCATTCAGGCAATCTATTCGACTTTATGTTAATTGGTCAAGGTAAGATATGATTAATTTTCTAAAAACTTTTTTACTTCCGAAAAATGTACTGCAAAATTCATACCCTCAGAAATTTCTTTGCTTAGTCCTTGCGTGTTAACTCCAACAACCTTGTCTTTAAAAAATAATGGTCCACCTGAATTTCCATGGTTAATTGCCGCATCTGTCTGTATGAATAAAACATTTTCACTACCTGATGAATTATAAGTGCTACTCTCTTTTCTAATTGCGCTGATCCAACCTTTTGTTAATGACCATCTTTTTCCCTTTGGATGTCCTAAGGCCTCAACCATTTCTCCTTGTTTTAAACTTCCAGTATAAAATGTCACTGGCTTACCCTTCATATTTGTTTTTAATAAAGCTAAATCTCTTTTTAAATCTTGTTTAATAACTACTGCTGATGACCTTTTTTTATTTTTATCTATAATTGATATAGACATTGCTCCCTCTATCACATGATAATTAGTTAATATTTCATCTTTACTTATAAAGAATCCTGATCCCAAACCAGAACCAGTTCTCACAACAACAACACTTTCAAATCTTTCATCTTTGGTTTCATAAGAAGATTTGCTTGTTAGTGATGATGTTTTTTTTCTTTCTTTTTTATTATCAAAATTAAAAATTTTTTTCCACCAAGACTTTTCCTCATCTTGTTCAAAATCTAATAGTGTATAAACCTTATTTATACTTTCTATTTTAATTTTTTTTGTATCATCTAGCTTAGCCAAAAGACTATTTATATTCAATTTTTCAATTTTCTTATTTTCCCAATTTTTTACATTTGCCATAACATCAAATTTATTACTTAATTCTTCATAATTCTTGTCTTGTGTTTGAATGTTATAGGCTACGTTAAATATTTTATTTTCACCTATTGATATAGAGTTATTGTAAAAAGTTTCTTCTTTGTACTGAATAATATTGTAGTGAACTTTTTTTTCTGCTTTAATATTTACTACATCGTAATTATATGGACTGAAAATTTCTTGATCTAAATACATGGGAGTATTTGAGTAATCATTAATTAAGCTTGTTAATTCATTTTGAAGATTTTGGTATTTATTATAATAAGAAATTGAAGCTCCTGTATTTGCAAAAGCTCCTAATACGTCCAACCATCCTACACCACTTGATTGTTGGGTTTGAAGTTTATATTCATAAATTTCACTCTCTCTTTTAGCTAACATTGCTTTTCTTTCTTTATCTCGTATTTCCATTTCAAGTCGTCTGTAGTCTGGGTTAGGTACTTGCCTTATCCCAGTTACAACTCTAGAGGTCATTTGGCTTTGTGAAATGTTATTTGAAAAAGCCTCTAAATCTTTTGGAATAATTAAAGTTAAATTAGAGTTTGCAGCAATTAAATTCTTAAAATCTTGTTTGTTTAAGCTCTCAAGAATTGAAACTTCACCATCTATATAAGGGGTTAAATTATTATTAACAATTTTCTTATTAAAGAAAACAACTTTTAAATTTTTATTAACAACAATATCTTTTTCTATATTCTCTTTTTTTTCTTTTTTTGTTAAATTAATTTTTTTTTGTTCTTTTAATTTTTTTCCTTCTTCAATTTTTGCAAGTCGAGCTTGTTTTTTTTGTTCTTTTAATTTTTTTCCTTCTTCAATTTTTGCAAGTCGAGCTTGTTTTTTTTGTTCTTTTAATTTTTTTCCTTCTTCAATTTTTGCTAAATTTTTAAGCCTTTTTTGCTTTTGTAAAATTTTTCTTTCTTCGATTTTTGCAAGTTGTTTTTGCTTTCGTTTATTAAATTCTATTTTCTTAATTGACTCTTTTTTAATCTTTATGACGTCAGCCACCTCAATATCTTTTTCTGTTTTTACTTCTTGGGTCCCCTCTTCAATGTTTTTTCTAAATTCAGTTAATTTAATTTTTCTATCTTTTTGATTTATATTAAAAATATTAATGAATTCTTCTTTAGTGATTTTTTCATCTTGGGCATTATCACAATTTGTCTCTTCAAAAAGAGGATAAATAAAACCTTCATCCTCCAAACAAAAATACTCTTTAGCTGACACTGTAGTTTCAATTAAAAAAGTAAAGATAAATATTATAATAAAATGTTTTAAATTATTTATCATGTTGTATAATTTAAAAAAATATTACCTTATGACTAAAGCTTTGCAACTGTTTTTGCTTTCATTAATGATGTGTTTTTCGCCCGTATTTGCAACAGAACCAGAAAATGCAACTATAGATTTAGGTAAAGTCCTTAAAATACAAAATCAAAAGTACATAATGACTTCTTTAAAAAAAACTAGAGAGATATTTGGTGCAAGTATACTAAGAATAGAAAATGAATGCTGTGAAAAAAACTTCCCAAAAAAATCAAGATTAGAAGAAATAAAAAAAACTTTACAAGACTGTTTGGACACAAAATGTGAAAAAAATATGATTCCACTTTTTAACCCTAAAAATCCACCAAAAAAATTAATTGCATTTAGGCTGAATGAAGAAGTAAATGATTTAATATTTGATAATCAAAAATTCAAATATCAAAAACTAACGAAAAAATATGATGTAGATAATTTATCAAATGAAAAAAGTGTAGTTGTACTTAAAAAAAATATTGAAGAGTTAAGTGAAAAAAACGACAAACTTAAAATTACTGTTGATAAAATGTTAAAAAACTATCAAACAAAAATTTCAGAACTTGAAAAAGAAAATATAAAACTTAAAAAGAATTTTGAACAAGCTTATGAGATGTTGCCAAATTTTAAACAAAAAAAAATTAACAAATAAAATTTTTTTTATATTTTAGTAAGTAATCATAATCTTTTAAAACTTGCTACTTGCCAATCATGCATAAATTTTCTAGACCAAGTTCTTTGTCTTTTAGCATATTGTCTTGTCTTAATTGACATTAGTTCTATCGCTTGATCAGAAGTTATATTTTTTTTTATTAACTCCATAATTTCACTAACTCCAATGATTTTATTTGTACTATTTTTTTTTGTGCTATTTATTTTCAAATATCTTTTAACTTCTTTTATAGCACCATCTTTGATCATTTCTTTTGAGCGATTTAATATTCTTTTGTTTAATTCAATTTTTGGAACTTCAATATATAATTTTAAGAATTCTTCTTTTTTAAAAAAAGATTTTGTATCTTTGTACCAATTTATGATTGATTTTTTTGTAAACAACTTAACCTCATATGCTCTTATAGATCTTTGAATATCATTTTTATTTATTTTTTTTTTTATTAGTGGGTCTAGTTTAATTAATTTATTATAAAAAATATCTTGTCCTAATTTTTTTTGTAGTTTTCTTACTTTCTCTCTATCAGACATCAAAATTTTTGGAATTTTGACAAGTCCTTCGGTTAATGCTTTAAAATATAAACCTGTTCCACCAACAAGTATTGGAATATTCCCCCTTCTTTTTATTTCTTTTATCTTTTTAATAGCCAACTTTAACCACATACCAGAAGAAAAGTTTTTTTTAACAGAGTAGAAACCATAAAGATGATGAGGTATTTTTTGATAATCTTTTTTTAATGGTCTTGCTGTCAAAACTCTAAGTTCTTTATATACCTGCATACTATCTGCATTGATGATTTCACCGTTAACCTTTTTAGCAACTTTAATTGCAAAATTAGATTTACCTGATGCAGTGGGGCCTGAAATTAAAATTATTTTGGACTTGATGTCCATTTTTAATCTAACTTAACACCAATATATCTTTTTTGGTTTTGATTATTATAAATTACGATTAAAATAGTTTTTTGATTAGATTTTAAAGCTTTTTCTACTGTATCCTCAAGGTCTT
>JADHRF010000060.1 GCA_016777565.1 Pelagibacteraceae bacterium | reverse complement strand
TTTTGTGTGGATATAAAAGCTTTATATTTTTATATTTGTTTAAAAAATCTGCAACTTCTCTTGAGCTTTTTTCATGTTTATCTAAACGAACATCTAAAGTTCTCAAACCACGTGTAATTAAATATGCATCATCTGGACCAAGTCTTAAACCTGTAATTCTATTTGCTTTATCTACAGCTTTAAAAACTTTTTTGTTAACAGCGAGACTTCCTCCCATAACATCTGAATGCCCTGAGTAATACTTAGTAGCTGATACAATTGACATATCGAAACCTAATTTAATGGGTTTCAAAAAATATGGTGTACCCCAAGTGTTATCTATTGCTGTTAAAATTTTATTTTTTTTAGCAATTGATAAGATTTTGCCAAGGTCCTGAAAATCAAAAGAATTACTACCAGGATTTTCAACAAAAATTAATTTAGTTTTTTTTGTAATTTTTTTTTCAATTGTTTTTAGATCATGCGGATCATAAAACGTTGTTTTGATGTTAAATTCTTTTAAAAATTCTTGAGCTAATAAGCGTGTCGGACTGTAGGTAGGGTCAGCAACAATAATTTCATCTCCTGGACGTGTAACACTGAAAATTGCAAGAAACACAGCTCCAAAACCAGTGGGTGTTAAAAAAACATGATGAGACTCTTCAATTTTTTTTAATATTTGTGAGAGAATATAGGTTGTAGATGTACCCTGTCTTCCATAGTCATAATGGCCGCCAGTAGGATCTTTTTTTGCTTTATCCTGAGTTTTTCTAATATCCTGCATTGATTTAAAAATAATAGTTGATGCTCTCACTACAGGAGGGTTAACTGACTGATTATGGTAATCTTTTGCTGTATGTTTTAAGAAAGTTTTAAAAGATTTGGACATAATAAATTTGATAAGTTGTTTTGAGAATGCTATATCCCTGCAATAACGTCAATAAAATTATAAATAGGAACGCATGGGATACCCAAAAAAGCATAGAGGCCGAAGAAAACAGGGCTCTAAAAAAAGAAGAGCAAAACGAAAAAATAAGAAAAAGTAGTTCTTAAAATGGATAAAATTCAAAAAGCTAGGTCCATTAGTATTTGGATTTTTATCATTCCCTTTTTAGCAGTTAATATATGTTTGCTACTCATTAATGAGTTTCAATGGATTTTTCCTAACCAAGAAGACATCATACACAATGCCTTTCCTTATTTTGATGGGCAAGCATCTATAAGTAGAACTGTAAGGCCTTATCCAAATTGGTTAATATTTAAACCTGCTATGTTTCTTACATCTTTTTTGTTAATCAAATATTGGCTATTCAATAAAGAAATAGTTCAACATTTTAAAGGTAATCACAAATATGTAAAAAAATTTGTTTTTTTTGGAATTGCCTCAGCAATAGTATTGGTTCTTCATTCTATATTTTTAGGAATTAAATTTGACTATGATTTATATAAATTGTTTAGAAGAGTAATAATGCTTTCTTTTATTATCTTTGAAATTACCGCTCAAACATATCTAGTAATGGCGCTTTACTCACTAAAAAATGAATTAAAAGATTCTATAAATGAAAAAGTTTTAAAAATTAAAATATTTTTAGTGTCCCTTCTAATAATCGTTGCTGTAATTAGTATACCTATAATAAGTATGCCTGGTGATGATTTTTTTGGTATTAGTTTAAAATTTTTAAAACATGGATTGGAATGGGATTACTTTTTGGGTGTTATCAGTTTCTATTTACTAACCTTTTTAATGTGGAAAAAAAACAATTAATTAATTATCCAGCCACCTCCCAATACCTTATAACCCAGGGAATTTTTAGAATAAAATACACAAGCTTGGCCTGGTGCTATTCCCTGTTCTTCCTCTAATAAATTAACATTTGCAAAAGTATTTTTAATTTCAATCTTTGCTTTAATCAACTTTCCAGTAGATCTTACTTTTACAAAAAGTTCTTTTTCAAAATCTTTTTTATCTTTTGTAATAATGTTTAAATTCTTTAAATCAATTTTTGTTTTAGCTAAGTGTTCCTTATTACCAACTATAATTTCATTTTTGTCTGCAATAATTTTAATTACATATAATGGATTTTTATCTGAAATCTTAATTCCTTTTCTTTGGCCTATTGTATAATTAATAATTCCATCATGCACTCCTATAACTTCACCCTCCATGTTTTTTATATTTCCTTTATTAAATGAATTTGGTCTAAATTTTTCTATTACAGATGCATAATCACCATTTGGAACAAAGCATATATCTTGACTATCAGGTTTGTCAGCAACATTGAGATCTAATTTTCTAGCAATATCTCTAGTTTCATCTTTTAATAAGTTACCAAGGGGAAATCGTAAAAAATTAAGTTGTTCTTTAGTTGTATTAAATAAAAAATAACTTTGATCTCGATTAGTGTCTATGCCTCTATACATTTCTGTATTGGTTCCCTCTGTAACACTTTTTACATAATGCCCTGTAACTAAAGCATCAGCTTTCAAATTTTTAGCTTCTTCAAATAAATCTGTAAATTTAACTGTTTGGTTACATTGAACACAAGGAATTGGTGTTTCACCATTTAAATAACTATCAATAAAATTATCTATAACTCCTTCTTTAAATTTATTTTGATAATAAAGTATTTTATGTTCAATCTTTAATTTATCAGCAACACGTTTTGCATCCATAATATCTTGACCAGCACAACATTGTTTTGATTGAGCAGTTTCTTTAGTGTCATTGTAAAGTTTAAGGGTAATACCAATAACTTTATAACCTTCTTTTTTCATCATAGCTGCTACAGTAGAAGAATCTACTCCACCTGACATAGCCACAACTACCAATGTATCTTTGGGTTCTTTAGCAATTCCTATCGAATTCAATTTTGTCATATTTAATGATATTTATTTATATATTAAGTATAAGTAAATTAAATGATTTTAGATTATGAGCCAGGCGACAAAGTCACTAATCCTAACAATAAAGACTGGGGTATTGGTCAGGTTCAATCAATAATTAATAGTAAAGTAACAGTTAATTTTGAAAATGTTGGAAAAAAAGTAATAAATGCTGATGCTATCAAATTAGAAAAGATTAAATGAATTTAAAAGAAAAAGAAAAGATAACCTTATCACTAATAGAAACGTTCAATAAAGCAGGTAAGTTAGCTTTAGATTTAAGATTAAAGGGATTAAAAAAAGAAATTAAATCCGACAATACTCCAGTAAGTAATGGTGATCTTGAAGTAAACAAATTGTTATCTAGTAAAATTAAAGAAATAACTCCTAACATACCAATTGTTTCAGAAGAGAATTCAGAACATAAAAATGACAAGGACTTAAAAAACTTTTGGTTAATAGATCCAATCGATGGAACAAGAGATTATATAAATAATAGAGATGAGTTTACACTTAACGCAGCATTAATTTTGGATAAAAAACCTTCAATAGGAATTATTACTGCTCCTGCAAAAAAAAGAATTTTTTACTCATATGGGATTTCGAACTGTTTTGAGTTAATTGACAATCAACAAATTAGCTTAATTGATAAAAAAAAAAATCACTCTGAAATTAAAGCAGTATGTTATTCTAATGAAATTAAACCTGAAATTTTGAGAATTCACAAAAAAAACAATGTTACCTCACATCAAAAAATGAAAAGCTCCTTAAAATTTTGTTTAGTTGCATCTGGTGAATTTGATATTTATGTTGCTGAACCTAGGGCATGTGAATGGGATATTGCTGCTGGCCATGCTTTGGTAGTACATTCAGGTGGAACAGTAACTGATTTTGCTGGTAATGAAATACTTTATGGAAAACCGAAATTTGAAAACCCAAGTATTATAATTAAAAATAAAGATATTATCTAATGGATGAACAATTAAGAATAATATTAATTATAATTGTATCAGTTTCTATATTCGGCTTGTTAGTTTTTGTATTTGTTAAAAACTATCTTAGAAGTAGAATTAATCAGATGGTGAAAGAAGATATAAAAAATAAATCAAAGTAGTTTAATAATTTTTGTATATTCGTCTTTATCAATATCCATTATTCTCTTAGAAGTTTCAAAGTCAAAACCATTTCTTGCAAGAAGTGAAATATCTTTTTTATAAAATAGAGGTCTATTGTCGTCTGTTCTTGCTGGTCCAATTCTTTTTTTTTTACAAATCTTTATTCCTGAAAAAAAATCCTGATCTGAGTTATCTTCTTTGATTTTATCTAATGTCTCCTTAATGTAGGTATCATTTATACCTTTACCTATTAAATAATTTCTAATTTTGTTAATAGAGCTTCCTCTTTGAATTAAACTTCTAGACTTACTTTCTGAATAAAATTTATCACTAATAAATTTAGTTTTTTCAAGGTCAACTAAAACAACATCTATTAAATTTGTAATATCTTGTTTTTTTACATTTGGTACAGCGGCTTTAAGGTATTTTTTTAAAAGATAGGTTCTCAATTGTTGCTTAGAAGGTGCATATTTTTCAATATAAGCAAAAGAAAAGTTTCTCATTTCTTCTATTGTAACTTCTAGTGTTTTTTTTCTATTTCTCATAGGAATCATGATATCTTGTAATATAATACTCTATAAAATGTTTGAGCAAATTTACACATACTTTACAATCGAAATGATTTATCTATGGTTGAATCTTGGAGTTTTGCCTTTTTGGTTTACTTTAATTTTTTTTCCACAATCACAAATATCTAAAGTTTTTATCACATCTATTTTTCCAATATTCATATTGGGTTTAACCTATGGTTATTTGCTCTATATATCTTTCATTGATGGCTATGATTTTTTACAAAATTTTAAACTTTATTTAGGATTAAATGAGATTTTAAATCTATTTGAAAATCAATCATTCTTGATTTTATTTTGGGTTCATTTTTTAAGTATTAATTTATTTTGTGGAGGGTGGATTGTTAAAGACTCTCAATTGTTTAATATGAACAAAATTCTTGTATCAATACCTCTTATTATTACTTACTTAACAGGACCTATTGGATTAGTATTTTATTGGGTCATTAGAATTTTCTATGCCAAGAGAATAAGTCTTTATGACTAAATCAATAGATTTTTATTTTGATATTATTAGTCCTTACTCTTACTTGGCTCACAAAAAAATAAAAACTTTAAGAAAAAAAGGAATTCATTTTAATTATAAACCAATCCTAGTTGGTGGCCTTCATAATTTACAAGGAATAACACCTCCTGCATTTATCAAACCAAAACTAAATCACATGATTAATGACTGTATTCTTTTTGCCAAAAAAGATAATTTTGAGTTTATTTGGAATTCAAACTTTCCTATTAATTCTTTATCTTTAATGCGTGGGTACCTTTTTATAGAAAATGATAAAAAAGAATTATATTTAGACATAATGTTTGATGGCTATTGGAAAGATAATTTAGATCTTTCAAAAGAAGAAAATTTAATAAAACTTCTTAAGAAATGTAATATTGATGAAAATATTTTTTTAGAGGGTATTAAAGATCCTAAAATTAAAGATAAATTAAAATCTGTTACTAAAGAAGCTCATGATAAAAATATATTTGGAGCACCTACATTTCTTATTAACAATAAAATATTTTGGGGACAAGATAGATTAGAGTTTGCTTTAGAAGAATATAGTAAATAGTTTAAACTATTTTAAAGTCACTTTGACTTATCGCTGCAAAACCACCATCAATATGTGAAACTTTTTCAAATCCCATTTCTTTTAAAGATTT
>JADHRF010000059.1 GCA_016777565.1 Pelagibacteraceae bacterium | reverse complement strand
ACAACAGGCTACTATGCTGCTGGAATAGGAATTTTTACTGCTTTGCTTACCTCAATATATTCGTGGAGACTTATGTTTAAAACATTTCATGGAGAATATAATAATAAAAAAGTTTCAATAGAAGACACTCACGAGTCACCAGTTGTAATGTTAATACCGTTAATTTTACTTTCAATTGGCGCTGTATTTGCTGGTTTTACCTTTAAAGAATTATTTATTGGTTATGATGGAATTAATAATTTTTGGAAAGACTCAATTTTCTTTTTGGAACCTTTAAGTACTGATCACCCACCTTTGTGGTTTTTAATTTTGACTCCTACTTTAGTAATTTTATCTATTCCAATTGCATATTATCTTTTTGTTAAAAATAAGAATTTAGCTGAACAAATAGCTAATATTAACGATCCATTATACAAGTTTTTATTAAACAAATGGTATTTTGATGAACTTTATGACACTTTATTTGTAAGACCATCAAAAAATTTAGGTTTATTTTTATGGAAATTTTTTGATTTAAAAATAATTGATGGGTTTGGTCCTGATGGTATTTCAACATTAATTAAAAAATTTTCTATTAAAGCCAATAAATTTCAAAGTGGATTCATTTATCAATACGCGTTTGTAATGCTACTAGGATTTTCTGCTTTATTAACTTTTTTGATTGTTAAATAATGAACTTTCCTATTCTTTCTTCTTTAATTTTACTACCTACCATAGGTGCTTTTTTTATATTTTTTACTAGAAGTAATGACAAAAATAATCTAACAGTAAAATATGTTGCATTATTCACATCTTTTGTAAATTTTTTTCTATCTATATATTTGTGGATACTATTTGATCAATCAACCTCAGAATTTCAATTTGTTGAAGACAGAATTTGGATACAAAACTTTATAAATTATAAAGTTGGTGTTGATGGAATTTCAATTTTATTTATTTTGCTCACAACATTTATAACACCTCTTTGTATCATATCTGTTAACAATACAATTAAAAATAGATTGAGTGAATTTTTAATTGCAATTCTAATCATGGAGTCTTTTATGATTGGGGTTTTTTGTTCTTTGGATCTTGTTGTCTTTTATTTGTTTTTTGAGGCTGGTTTAATTCCAATGTTTTTAATTATAGGAATTTGGGGTGGAGCAAGAAGAGTATATTCAGCATTTAAATTTTTTTTATACACTCTACTTGGTTCAGTCTTAATGTTAGTCGCTATAATTTCCATTTATTGGATATCTGGAACAACTGATGTAGTTGAACTTTATGAAATAGGCATTGATTCTAAGTATCAAAACCTTTTGTGGTTAGCTTTTTTTAGCTCATTTGCAGTTAAAACACCCATGTGGCCAGTTCATACTTGGTTACCAGATGCTCACGTAGAAGCACCAACAGCAGGATCTGTTTTATTAGCAGCTATTTTATTAAAAATGGCTGGCTATGGTTTTATAAGATTTTCTTTAGGTTTGTTTCCTGTAGCATCAGAAATTTTTACACCACTCATTTATTTGCTAAGTGTGATTGCAATAATATTTACCTCATTCATTGCATTAATGCAGGAAGATATGAAAAAATTAATTGCTTATTCCTCTGTAGCACATATGGGTTTTGTAACATTGGGAATTTTTACACTTCAGCAACAAGGCATTGAAGGAAGTATTATTCAAATGATCAGTCATGGACTTGTTTCAGCTGCACTTTTCTTATGTGTTGGTGTTGTTTATGATAGAATGCATTCAAGGCTAATAAGTACTTATGGAGGAATAGTAACTATAATTCCAAAATATTCAGTTTTATTTATGTTATTTACTTTAGCAGCTTTAGGTTTACCTGGTACCAGTGGTTTTGTTGGTGAATTCTTAATTTTAATGGGAGCCTTTAAAGATAATTTTTTAGTGGCTGTGGTTGCAAGTTTAGGAGTAATTTTAGGTGCAGCTTATATGTTATGGTTATATAAAAGGGTTGTTTTTGGAAAATTAATAAACAACGACCTAAAACAAATGATTGATTTAAACAAATCCGAATTATTTATTTTATCTTGTTTAGCAATACCCACTTTATTTTTTGGGTTTTACCCCGATCCTTTAATCAATACAATTGAGGTTTCAGTTTCAGATTTGATTGATATGTATAATCTTAATTTAGTGAGTAAATTTTAATGGAAAATTTACAATTAGTATTTCCTGAGATTTTCCTTTCATTGTCGATAATGTTTTTGCTTCTACTTGGTGTTTTTAAAAAAGACAGTTCAAAATTAATTCAGAATATTTCGTTAGTTATTCTATTGATTACAGCTGTAATAACATTTAATGAAACAATAACTATTGATGAGGTCAAACTATTTAATGGAAGTATAATAATTGATTATTTGTCATCATTAATGAAAATAATTACTTTATTAGCAGCCTTTTTAGCCTTGGTAATTTCTTCAAATTATCTGAAAACCTTTAAAATTTTTAAAATTGAGTATCCAATTTTAATTTTAAGTTCAGTTTTAGGAATGATGATAATGATTAGTTCCAACGATTTAATAGTATTTTATATGGGTCTTGAGCTTCAATCTTTAGCTTTATATGTATTGGCAACATTTAATAGAGATCAAATTAAATCCTCTGAAGCTGGACTAAAATATTTTGTATTGAGCGCATTATCTTCTGGTTTATTGTTGTATGGTTGTTCATTGATATATGGTTTTACTGGATCAACTAACTTCAACATAATTGCTACTCAACTAAATTCAAATGAATATGCTATAACATTTGGAATTGTTTTTATTTTAGTAGGATTAGCATTTAAAATATCTGCTGTTCCTTTTCATATGTGGGCGCCTGATGTTTATGAAGGGTCACCGACATCTGTAACATTATTCTTTACAATGGTTCCAAAGATTGCTGCTTTAACAGTATTTATAAGGTTTTTATATGTTCCTTTTTTAAATCTTATCGAACAATGGCAAATGATTTTAATTTTTTTATCAATCGCCTCAATGCTTTTTGGAGCTATTGCTGCAATAGGACAAACCAATTTAAAAAGATTAGTCGCCTACAGTTCAATTGGACATATAGGTTATGCTTTAGCTGGCTTGGCAACAGGAACTAATGACGGAATACAAAGCTCTGTGATCTATATAACTATTTATATATTAATGAATCTTGGTCTTTTCTCATGCTTACTAATGATGAAAAGAAATAATGAATATTACGAAAATATAGATGATTTATCTGGATTGTCTAAAAATCATCCAATGCTATCTTTATCATTGTTAATAATTCTATTTTCACTAGCAGGAATTCCACCGTTGGCAGGTTTTTTTGCTAAATTTTATATTTTTAAATCAGTTTTAGAACAATCAATGTATTTTTTAGCTATTGTTGGATTGCTCTCAACAGTAGTCGCAGCTTTTTATTACTTAAGATTAATAAAAATTATATATTTTGATAAAGAAAAAGAAAGATTTGATACAGACCATAGTTTATGGTTAAAATTTTCACTAACAGCTTCCACAATATTAATTTTGATTTACTTTATATTTCCAAGTCAACTAATTGAAGTAGTTTCAAGAATTAATATAATTCAATGAAGCTAAAACAATTTAACTTTAAAAAAGTAAAAAGCACTAATCAAACTGCAATAAGAATAATTAGAAAAACTAAAAATGAATTTGGTTTAATTGTTTCTCAATCTCAATCTAGCGGAAAAGGTCAATATGGTAGAAAATGGATTTCTTATAAAGGCAATATATTTTTATCATTTTTTTATAAATTAAAAAAAATAAATTTATCCATGAACTCCCTAACTAAAAAAAACTGTTTTTTAGTCAAAGATGTAATTTCAAAGTACTACAAAAAAAAAATTACATTTAAAGCACCTAATGATTTACTGATTAACAAAAAAAAAATTTGTGGAATATTGCAAGAAAGGATTAAAAATTCTACTAATGAATATTTAATTGTTGGAATCGGATTAAATCTAATTAAAAGTCCAAATATAATAGGTTATCCAACCACAAATTTGTTTGAAATCACCAACAAAAAGATAAATAAGAAATTATTCGAAAAACAATTAAAAATAGCTTTTGAGAAATTTTTATCAAAGTATTATAAAACAGATTAAATGATTATATTAGGAGATATTGGTAACACCGAAACGAAAATTTGTTTAGTTAATAGCAATTATAAGATTATTAAAAAAATTTTATTACCTTCAAAAGGAAAAAAAATAACGAAACTGAATAAATATTTCAAAGGGTTTGAATTTTCTAAAGTAAATAAAATATTATTTTGTAGTGTAGTTCCATCTACATTTAAAGAATTAAAGAATTATTTTTCAAATAAAACTAAGATTAAATGTTTTGAATTAAAAGAACTAAATTTAAGATCTATTTTAAAGATTGATGTAAACTATAAACAAGTAGGTTCTGATAGATTAGCAAATGCTATAAGTGTTTCTACAAAAAATAAAAATTTTATTATTTTAGATTTTGGAACAGCAACTACTTTTGATGTTTTAATTGGTAATAATTATAAAGGTGGTATAATTTCACCTGGAATTGAAATTTCACTTAATACACTTTCGGACAAAGCTTCATTAATACCAAAAATAAATCTTAAAAAAATGTCTAAAGTAATAGGTAAAGACACAAAGTCAGCTGTAAGATCTGGTTTTTTTTGGGGTTATGCGGGATTAATTGACAATGTTATAAATTTAATTAAGAAAGACACAAAGAGATCATTTAATGTAATTATTACCGGTGGTTTTTCAAAGTTATTTAAAAGTTCAATTAAAACAAAAGCGAAACAAGATATTGATATTACAATTAACGGCCTTATCAGGGCCTCAAAACTTATAAAATAATATGAAAGAAGAATTTTTATTTTGTCCACTAGGTGGTTCTGGTGAAATCGGGATGAATATGAACCTATTTGGTTATGGTCATCCTGGTGATCACAAGTGGATTATGGTTGATATAGGAGTGACATTTGCTGATGACACAATTCCAGGTATAGATTTAATTTATCCAGACCCAGGCTTTATTCAAGAAAGAAAAGAAAACCTTTTAGGAATAGTTTTAACACACGCTCATGAAGATCATATAGGTGCAATAGCTCATCTTTGGCCAAAATTAGGATGTAAGATTTTTGCAACACCTTTTACAGCTGTTTTAATTAAGGAAAAATTTAAAGAAAAACATATTGATATTACAAAATATTTAAAAATTGTTGAATTAAACGGAAAAGTCAAACTAGATCCTTTTGATATTGAGTACATCACATTAACCCACTCTATATTGGAGCCTAATGGTCTTAAGATTCAAACTCCAGCGGGTGTTGTTTTACACACAGGCGATTGGAAGGTAGATCCTAATCCATTAATTGGTGAGGAGATAAATTCTAAAAGATTGAAAGAAATCGGTAATGAAGGTGTGCTTGCAATGATTTGTGACTCAACTAACGTTTTCAGTGCTGGCAGATCTGGATCTGAACTAGATGTGAGAAAAAATATGTTGAACATAATGGATAGATTAAAAAAAAGAATAATAATTACTTCATTTGCGTCAAATGTAGCAAGAATGGAATCAGCTTTTTATTGTGCAGAGAAAACAGGAAGACAAATCTCCTTAGTTGGTAGATCAATGCATAGAATTTATAAAGCAGCAAGACAATGTGGATATTTAAAAAACACAATTGACCCAATAGACCCAAGAGA
>JADHRF010000058.1 GCA_016777565.1 Pelagibacteraceae bacterium | reverse complement strand
AGTAATAGGCAAAGTAACATCTGCTATTTACTCACCAAGATTGAAAAAAAATATTGCACTTGCCATGATAAAAATAAATCAATCAAAAATCGGTAACAAGCTTAAAATAAAAACAAAAGAGAATGAGATAAATTGTACTGTTGTAGAAAAACCTTTTTTTGATCCGAGAAAAAAAATTGCTTCCTCTTAAGATTTAATATTATATCCTTTTTTCAAAAGCATACTTACTGTTATAACGCAAGCAGCAAAAAATATAATCATTGAACTAATACTTAACCAAATATTAAAATCTGAAACACCATAAAACGAATATCTTAAACCATTAATTAGATAAACCACTGGATTAAAGTAAGTTACAGTTTGCCAAAACGGGGGCAGCATGTCTAAAGAATATAAACTTCCACCTAAGAAAACCATAGGTGTAATCACTAAGGTAGGCACAACTGACATTTGTTCAAAATTAGAACTCATTAAACCTATTAAAAAACCAAATAATGCAAAAGTAAACGCCACAAGAATAAGTAGCATAATCATTAAAAATGGTTTTTGGACATAAACATCAACAAAAAATGTTGAGGTAATAAATATAACAATGCCTACGATTAAAGTTTTTGTTGCTCCCGCTCCAACAAAAGCAAGAACTATTTCAAATGTAGATATTGGTGCAGCTAAAATTTCATAAATAGTTCCATTAAATTTAGGAAAAAAGATTCCAAATGAAGTGTTACTAATTGATTGAGTTAATAATGTTAACATAAGCAATCCAGGAACAATATAGGATCCGTAACTGATGCCATCAATATTCTCAACATATCCTCCAATTACAGAACCAAAAACAATAAAATATAAAGATGTAGATAAAACAGGTGATAATAAAGATTGTCCTAATGTTCTTTTAAACCTATCCATTTCATGAAGGTAGATTGCTTTAAAAGCTTGATAATTAAACTTCATTATTTTCCCTTACTAAATTGACAAATATTTTTTCTAACGTGCTTTGTTCAGTTTTTAAATCTTTTAATTTTAGGCCAGCATCTTTCAAATCTTGTAATAAATTTGTAATTCCAGTTTGTTTGGCTTGTACATTATAAGTATAATCTACTGACATCTTATTATTCCCTAAAATTAAATCATATTTTTCAAGCGATTTAGGGATTTCACTAATTTCTTCTTGAAGTTCAACAGTCAATTTTTTATGTCCCATTTTTTTTAGTAATTCTTTAGTTTGATCTACAACTATAATTTCACCCTGATTAATCACCCCTACTCGATCAGCTATGGCCTCAGCTTCCTCAATATAATGTGTAGTTAAAATAATAGTGACACCTGTTTTTCTTAATGACTCAACAATTTTCCACATATCTTGTCTCAATTCAACGTCAACACCCGCTGTTGGTTCATCTAAAAATAAAATCTTTGGTTCATGAGATAAGGCTTTGGCTATTAATACTCTTCGTTTCATACCACCCGACAATTGACGAAGTCTTTGATCTTTTTTGTCCCATAAACTTAATTGTTTTAAAATTTTCTCTATGTGGCTTGGATCAGGTTTTTTTCCATAAAGACCTCTAGAATACGAGACATTACTAAATACTGTCTCAAATTGTTCTAAAGTTAACTCTTGAGGAACTAATCCAATTCTTGATCGTGTTTCTCTATAGTCTTCAATGATATCAAAATTATCAACCATAATTTTTCCTGAAGAGGGAGTTACAATGCCACAAATAACACTTATTAAAGTTGTTTTGCCCGCACCATTTGGTCCAAGCATTGCAAAAATTTCACCTCTTTTTATATTTAAATTAATATTTTTTAAAGCATTGAAGCCATTGTCATAAGTTTTTGAAAGATTATTAATTGTAATTTGATTATCTGTCATTCAGTCAGATATATAACTATTAATTCTACTAATACAATCGACTTATATTAAACCTTTTTAGCTTTAAGAATGAAAAATGGTAGAAAAGTTGCCACAACAAAAGATAAAAATAATAACTGTTGAGAAATAAAGGGCACAAATAATTCTTTAGGGATTAAAATTCCAACTAACAAACTTTTTGAAAAATCAGGAGTTGGGAACAATAAAAAACCTCCTATTAATCCTATTATAATCGACAGGTAAGCGGTGCTTTCATTAATTTTTTTATTATAAAAACTATAAAAAACAGTCAAAACAAATGAACAACAAAATAAATCAGCTAATAAAAATAAATATAAAATATCAAATCCTTTAGATGCAACAAAAAATGAGATTAAAGATAAAATGATGATTGTATATTTTGAAAAATTTAAATAGTTAACCTTATGTTTAAATTTAAATGTGGCTTTTCCATCCACTACAATTAAGCTTGAAATTGCATTAATCAATGTGTCAATCGTTGAAATAGTTAATGCTAGACCAAGAATAATTATAATTAATGATAAAATTATAGTTTGTTCTTTAAGCAATAAAGAAAAAAAACCAAGATCAGGTCTAATAGTTGAGTCTATAGAATAAGCTACTAATCCTGTAAACCCCATAAGAAAAACGATTGGAACTATTATCAAAAAAGATAAAATTAAACTTTTTTTTAATGTATCAAAATTTTTAGCAGCATAAATACGTTGCCAATTACCTTGGTGAAATAAATTAGTTGCAGCAACTGCAATAAAAAAAGTTAGACCAGCTGTATAACCAGGCATATAAGAACTGCTTAAAAGTTGAGGATTATTTTTTTTAACAAAATTAAAAGAAAAATCTGTTCCTATTGTTTTGTTTATATAAATAAAAGAAATTAATAATAAAATTCCGATCACAATCATTTGAATGTTGTCAGTAAATATAGAAACCCTTAAACCTCCATATAAAGTATAAGCTAATGTACTCAAAAGAACTATTAATGCCGTAACCCAAAGCTCTGTTCCAGAAATATAATTAATCAAAACAGCTACAGCAGTGACTTCAGCACATAGAAATATAAACATATAAAATATTGTCATTAATAAAATTAGTTTAAATAAACTTTTTCCAAATTTTTTTCTTAAAAATTCAATTAAGGTTGAACCCTTTGGAAATTCTTTTCTAATTTTTTTTCCTAAAAAAATAAAAAAGAACATTGGAAAAGCAGTTCCTAGTGAATAACCTATTATTGCCCCTAGCCCTCCCCATGTTGAGGCAGAGACTGGACCAAATAAAATCCAAGCCCCTAAGGCTGATGCTGTTAAACTTGTTGTTAATGAGAATAATCCAATGTTTCTGTTAGCAGTAAGATAATTGTTTAATCCTTGATATTTTTTAGAGTGGTAAAATCCCAACAATAAAAATACTGAACTAACAATGATTACCAATGTTAATGATGTAGTTTGACTTATAAAATATGTTTTATCCATTTTCCCTTTCTGAATTACCGGACAGGTTCTTAGGGTTTGATCTCAGTCGGTTAAGACACCCCTTTAGTTAGTTAATATAGTATTATGTTAAATAAAGAAAGAAAAATTATATCAAATATTTTTCAACTAAATAATAAACTGTAAAAATAATTAATGAAATACAGATCATTATAAATACTTTTTCTTGGTTGCTCATACTTCTTTTTTATTATCTAATATTTCAATCATACACTTCGTTGCGTATTCACGCCATTCTGAAGAAGTTTTTCCTTTAAGATTATTTAAATGATTTTGATTATTTTCAATATCATCTTTATATTTTATCTTATTTTGTTCATCTAAATTAGCTTGCATATTTTTTAAATTATTTTCCATTGCTTTTATCCAACTATTTCCAAGCTCAACACATTTCTCATCATCTTTTTCATCACAAATTTGTTTGAAAAAATTAAAAATTACATCATCTGATTTTATTGAATTATTCATTATAAATTAACCTTAGCAATTTGTGCCTCGGCCTCACGTATAGACTTTTCGTAATCTAAGGCCATTTGATCAGCGCTAATGACCTCAACTTTGTCTATCCCAAAAAAATTTAGAATAAATTTTAACCAAGGTGTAAGAAAATCTTCATTGCTATTAAGTTTAGTTCCACCAGAAGTAATAACAAGATAAGCTATTTTATTTTTTAGCAAACCTTCTCTTCTACCATTAGGTTTAAATCTAAATGTTTCTCCAACTCGCGCAGCTAAGTCTGACCATGCTTTTAAAGTAGCTGGTGGACCGTAATTGTAAATTGGTGCTGAAATTATAATCACATCACTTTCTTTTAGTTCTTTAACCAGCTGATCTGAAAGTTTAAACATTTTTTTATGGTTTTCATTTTGGTCTTTTTCATCAATATTCATTCCAGACTCTGTTAATCCAGAAACAAAAACCATTTCATCATTTAAATCTCTGTAAATTACTTCGTCTTCAGGTTTTTTAATCTTATTCAATAATTTTTTTGCTAACGCCCTTGATGTAGATCCTTCTTTTCTAGCACTTGAATCTATTTGATAAATTTTCATAATTTAATTATCCAAAGTTTTGTAAAAAAGGGAATACATCAAGCAAATAATAACCTAAAGCCTGAAGTTGATTTGTAATTATTAATACCCCAGTAATTAATAAGATTACACCTCCAATTTTTGATACTTTGTTAATATTTTTTTTAAAATTTTTTGAAAATATCAAAAACTTCTGCATTAAATAACCAGATAAAATAAAGGGTATTGCTAGACCAATTGAATAAAATGAAAGAAGTAAAATACCCATTCCTAAACTATCCTCTGTAGATGCAAGAACTAAGATTGATCCAAGAATAGGCCCAATACAAGGTGTCCATCCAAATGCAAAAGCCATTCCAATTAAAATTGGACTAAAAAAATTTTTACTAATATTAGTTTGTATTCTTTTTTCATAATTAAAAAATCTGATATTTATAATTCCTATTATATGAAGGGATAATACTATAATTACCAAACCAGCTATTATTCTTAATTCATATGAGTTTTGTAAAAGAACTTGCCCAATAAATGTTGAAGCTGCACCAAAGATTATAAAAACAATAGAAAATCCAACTGTAAATAAAATAATTGGAATTAAATTTACATTTTTTTTTTCGACCAGCTCATTTAAAGAACTACCAGATATATAAGAAATATACCCAGGTATAAGTGGCAAAACACATGGAGATAAGAAACTTATCAATCCAGCTGCAAAAGCTATTATTAATTCCATTATAGTTTAACCTTATATGATTTTGACAACTTTCCACTCATATTAGTTTTAATGCTAAAAAAAGATCCAGAAAATCTATATTTTTTATAATCTTTCCTTAACATCGATTTAGTAGCTGATGAAACAAATAGTTCTTTGTTATTTTTACCTCCAAATGTACAGTTTGTAATATTTTTTGCTGGAAAATTAACTTTATGTATCTTTTTTCCTTTTTTATCAAAAACAGAAATGCAAGCACCGTTAAAGTGACAAACCCACAAATTTTTTTTATTATCTAAAGTCATCCCATCAGGTGAACCTTCGTCGGTTTTTAATTTAACAAATATTTTCTTTTTAATAATTTTAAAACTTTTATTTATCTTTATTTTATAAATAACCCTTCTTCTACTATCTGTGTGATAAAAATTATTACCATCCAAAAAAGCAGGTCCATTTGTAATAAAATAATTTGAATCAACTTTACGAAGATTTAAATTTTCATCTAAACAATATAGTGATCCTTTTTTAATTGATCTTTCCGGGTTATCCATTGTTCCAAACCAAAGTCTGCCCTTATGGTCTGTTTTTCCATC
>JADHRF010000012.1 GCA_016777565.1 Pelagibacteraceae bacterium | reverse complement strand
GGCAACTCTTAACTGGCCAATTAAGGAAAAACCGAGAGGTTCAAGCTTAAAGGGCAGAAAGGTGGAAATAGTAGCGCTTTTTCATTTCCATCGACAGGCTTGGCGGTAGCGACTACAACGACGAGCCAAAACTTAAGAATTGTGGGGCGCATGCCTCCAATTCTTAATGTTGAATTAATATTTAAGATTCTATTTAACTTTCAAATTAATAATTATTAATTGGTTTTTTCCAGAAAAAATTAGTTAACAGATAAAATAAAATTACTCCGATAAAATAGTTCCATTCAAGTCCATGTTTAAAATGAATACTTCCGCTACTGATCAAGACTGGAATACTTATTAAAGCAACAAATATTAATATCGAAACTAATATAATTTTTAATTTTAGGATTAAAGGATTAGATAAATTGTTTAATTTTTCCTTTAATTTATAAAAATGAATCACCAACATGGTTTGGGCTGCTATTTCAAATATAATGAAGCTCACCAAAACAACGCGTCGCAAAAATTTAAATATTTTTATCTCAGTTTCTACGCCAAGTAGTAAAGCATGAATAATTAAAAAAATTGCTGACAAAATACCAAAAATCATAAAAGCATTTCTTTTAGCTTCTGTATTTTTTAATAAGTTGATTAACAAATTATTTTTGTACCAATAAAAACATAGTAAAAAAGAAGTAATAATTATTCCAGGTTTAAAAATTAAGAATTGTGGAAAAGTTCTAGAGGCTCTACTTATCGATAGGCTTCCATCAAAGTAAGGAAAAGGAAAACCATACGATCTACCAATTTGATCAACTGAAAAAAAAGTATTTTCAAAAAGGTGAAAATTTGTAGAAATAAAAAGACAGGTATTTACAGTTAAAAAAGGAACAAAAAATATCCAAATACTCAAGGATCTAATTTGAGTTATTTCTTTCATTATATTACCAAGTAATTATTTTTTCTTATTCCTTTTTCTTGCTCTTCTTTTTTTAGAGCCTATTTTTCTTCTACCTCTGTGTTTTTTAGGGTATCCCATAATTTTTTCTCCTTTTTTTTACATTTTAGTTATAAAAATATATATAAAGCTTAAACTGTTGTTTGATTATACTTAATTTATGAAAAAGTCCATAAACACACTTTTAAAACATAGTTCAAAAGATAAAACCAATAGGTCAGCTAATCCTGCTGTTGTTAGAGCATCAACTATTTTATTTGATTCGATGCAGGAACTTGCTGCACACGAAAAAAAAATTCTTAAAGGGAAAAAAATAAGCCACTATAGTTATGGTCGCTATGGAAGCAAAACTACAATTGAATTAGAAAGTATAATAAAAGAATTAGAACAAGCTTATCACGTTTTTTTAACAGGAACAGGTTTTGGAGGAGTCTCTTTAGCTCTAATGAGTTTATGCAGGCCTGGAGATGAGATTCTAGTTTCGGATAACGTATATGGTCCAACCAGAGAAATTACAGAAGAACTTTTAAAAGAGTTTAATATAAATGCTAAATTTTATAACCCAGAGAGCTTTGAAGATTTGGAGAACAAAGTTACAAAAAAAACTAAAATGATTTTAGTAGAAAATCCTGGAAGCAATACTTTTGAATTTCAAGACCTTTCCAGAATTGTTAAACTTGCAAAAAATAAAAATATTTTAACTCTTTTGGATAATACATGGGGGACATCACTTTACTTAAAACCACTTAAAATTGGTTTCGATATTTCTTTTTGTTCCGCAACTAAATATTTATCTGGTCACTCTGACGCGATGGGAGGAACTTTGTCAGTTAATAAGAAAGTGTTTAAAAAAATAATGTTTTTCTACAAGCTCTCAGGCTACAGGATGGCGGCTGACGAAGCTTATCTAATTATAAGAGGGCTTAGAACTTTAGATGTTAGATTGAAACAGCATTTTGAAAACACTAAGCAAATAATTAAATTTCTAAAAAAACAAAAAAAAATAAAAGAAATTCTTTATCCACATAATCCATCATCTAAGAACTATAAGTTGTGGAAAAAATATTACTCAGGAGCAACAGGTTTATTATCAATTGTAATAAAAAGTAAAAAAAAAGCATCTGTTATTAAATTTGTAAACTCACTTGAACTTTTTGGTATTGGTTATAGCTGGGGAGGTTTTGAAAGCCTTGCAATTTTACAAGACTTACGAAAACGTTCTGAATATATAAAGGGAAGAACTTATTTTAGATTTAACAATGATGAATATATTGTTCGTCTTCACATCGGCCTAGAACACCCGCAAGACTTAATAAATGATTTAAAAAACTCATTAAAATTTATTAAGTAGTAGTATCAACTAATCTTATGTTTCTAAAAGAGTACAAAAAAAATATTTTTTCTCAGAATGGTGAAGATGGTATAATTCTTGAGATATTAAGTAGATTAA
The DNA here is from genome assembly GCA_016777565.1 of Pelagibacteraceae bacterium. Classification (GTDB taxonomy): domain Bacteria; phylum Pseudomonadota; class Alphaproteobacteria; order Pelagibacterales; family Pelagibacteraceae; genus Pelagilacustribacter. The sequence goes on along the minus strand of JADHRF010000012.1, from coordinate 22,385 downwards.
ATTTACTCAACAAAAAAAATAACTGGTGTTGTGAGTTTGGAGCTTGGGATGGAAAGCATGGCAGTAATACTTTTAATCTTATTAGAAAATATAATTTTAATGCAGTTTATATTGAAGGCAATAAAGAAAAATTTTCATTACTTAAAAAATTTAAAAAACAATATTTTAAAGTTATTTGTTTTAACAAATATATATCTCATAGAAAAAATTCACCAAATTTGCTAGATAAAGTCTTATTAAAAACAAAGATTAAAAAAAATTTTGAAATACTTTCAATTGATATTGACTCTTATGATTTAGCCGTGTGGGATTCTGTAAAAAAATACAATCCAATTATTGTTATTATAGAGATAAATAGCAGTTTAAAACCGGGAGTTTATCAAACTCATTCTAAACTTAATCAAGGTAATTCATTCTCTTCAACTTTAAAAGTAGCAAAAAAAAAAGGCTATAACCTTGTAACTCATACTGGTAATTGCATATTTATAAGAAAAAATCTATCGAAAAAAATATATCTACCAGACAAATACATAAAACATCCTATAAAACTTTTTGACTACTCTTGGCTAAATAAAAAAGAAAATTTCATCAAAACACTAATTAAGAATATTTTTCCAAATTTTTTTATACAAATTTTAAGAAAAATTAAATTTAGCTTAACTTAAGCCGCTCTTAAAATAGGCTTCTCATCAATTGGCAAATGGACAAATCCAGCAAAAGCAGAAAGGATTATGGAAAGATACCATGCATAATCATAACTTCCATAAGTATCAAAAAAGTATCCACCTAGATAAGCACCTAAAAAAGACCCAACTTGGTGGCTAAAGAAAACTATTCCAAAAAGTGTCGCAAGGTATTTAGTACCAAATATTTGTGCCACTATTCCATTAGTGGGAGGAATAGTTGCTAACCATAAAATTCCAAACAAAACACCAAACGCTAGTGCTGTGAATGTTGATGCAGGTAAGAAAAGAAATAAAATAAGGATTATCCCACGTGAGAAATAAAGAATACTTAATAGTATTTTTTTGCTGTATTTTGAAGCGAGAAAACCCATGCCAATTGTTCCAAATATATTAAAAAATCCAATCAGAGCCAAAATTGCTGCAGCCGTCCAATCTGGTAAGCCCTTTTGTTGAATGTATCCAGGAATATGAGTTGCAACTAAAGTAATTTGAAAGCCACAAACAAAAAATCCAGCCACTAAAAGCATATAACCTTTGTGATTAAAAGCTTCTTTCATAGCTTTCCAGGCAGTTTGATCTCTAGTGAAAGAATTATTGGTTGGATCTACGTATTCTTTCTTGAATAAAAAAAGTGAGCAAATACTTGCAAAAATTAAAAAATATATAAAGAATTGAACTGTATTTTGCCATCCGTAAACATCATTAGAAAACTTTGTAAACAAAGGCATAACAAAAAAACCAATTGAAGCAGAGCCAGTTACTATTCCTACAGATATTGTTCTATTTTTATCTGAAAAAAATTTACCAACTGCCGCCACAGGAACAGAAACAGCTGTGCCACCCAGAGCAGTTCCGATGATGACACCCATACTGATAAGAAAAATCGAATTAGATTCTGGTTGATTAATAACAATATAAGAACCTACAATATAAAAAAGAAAAGCTGCAAATGCCGCTCTGTTCGATCCATATTTGTCTGCGATCATTCCAAACAAAGGAGCTGTAATTCCCCAAAAAAGCATCTGAATACCAATAGCTAATCCAAATTGTGTTCTATTAATTCCCAAATCAGTATCAAAAAATTGATAAAATAAACCCCAAGTTTGTCTAATACCCATAGAAACCAGCACCACTAAAGAACCAGCAACTAAAACAATAATAGCTTGTCTATTTTCAAAAAATTTTTCTTTCATATAGTGTCTTTAAATGACAGGAAAACAATGAATTTTCAATGATATTAACAAGTTCGTCTATTAGTTGTAAATTTTTTAATTGTATTTTTGCCTGTGATTTGAAAAAGTTTACATAACCAAGGAGATAAAATGTTTTCAAAAAAATTGAATAAAAAATTAGACCAATATCACTTATTAAATCACCCTTTTTATAAATCTTGGAATGAGGGAAAATTGACAAGAGAAATAATTAAAGATTATGCTGAACAATACTATCAACACGTAAAAGCGTTTCCTAGATATATCTCTGCAACGCATTCTTTGTGCGAAGATATTGAAAAAAGAAAAATTCTTTTAGAAAACTTAAATGACGAGGAAAATAGAGATGCAGATCATCCAAAACTCTGGAAAAATTTTGCATTAGCAGTTGATGCAGATGCTGAAGAAATAGAAAAAGTTAAACCATACCAATTTACACAAGACATGATCGACAACTTTTTTAAAAATGGAAGATCAACTTATGCTGAAGGACTTGCTTCGTTATATACTTATGAAAGACAGATTCCTGAAATAGCAGAAACTAAGATTCAAGGATTGAAAAAATTCTATGGAGTAAATTCTAAAAAAGGACTTGAATTTTTTGAAGCTCATAAAAAAGCTGATGTTTATCACAGAGCAGAATGTGAAAAATTGTTAGATGGACTATCAAAAGAAGAGCAAGGCAAAGCTGAAGTCGCAGCTTTATCGACTGCTAAATTTCTTTGGAGTTTTTTAAGCGGTATAGCGGCAAAACATAATTTGCAAGCTGCAGCTTAATTAATTCAAATTTAAAACACTTGCTGGATCAAGTTTAACATTAAACCAATTTAATCTAACGTCGAGGTGTGGACCAGTCGATCTACCAGTCTTACCAACCGTACCAATTACGTCACCCTGTTTAATAGTTTGACCATTATTCACAAATATATCTTTCATGTGCATATAAAGAGTGCTTATCCCATGGCCGTGATCAAAAATAACTGTACCCCCTGTATAATACATGTCTTTTTCTGAGAGTGTAACTACTCCATCTAGCATTGCTTTAATTTTTGTTCCTTCTTTTGCTGCAAAATCTAAACCATAATGTGGGGATTTTGGGATGCCATTTAGTACTCTTTGACTTCCATAAACGCCAGTTATTATTGAATTAGTGAGCGGGAGATTAAATTTAGAATTAAAAAAAGTTAAGTCACTATTTACCGATCTAGCTTTTGAAATTAATTTATTATCATTTTTAATTCTTGCGTAGACTTCTTTCGGAGGCGTTACTTGTTTTTTTGGTAAACCATCAATTCTTTGAATTTTATATTTTTTTTTTAAAACTTTTTTAATTATTTTTTTATTAATATTGTCATTAATTACTTCAATTGTAAGATCATTTTTCCTGTCCTTACTTAAACCAAAAGCAAAAAAACCCTGTTTAGAAACTTTTATTTTTTTTTTATCAATTAAAACTATTGATTTAGGGGTAGTTTTACCAATAATAAAATTACCCTGATAGAATGTTCCTGAAAATTCAGCAGCATTAAGCGATTTAAAAGTAAAAAAAATTAATGATAAAATTAATAATTTATTCATTTATTAGGCTATTTCTGTATTAATTAGAGACAAAGCATGAGAGTAAGTTATATCAAGTGTATTTTTTGAGCGCATCAATAATATGTTTTCATTTTTAAAATTAATTCTTTTAAGGTAAATCATTATAAAATTATATATTAGTATGAAATAAATTATAAGAAAAACTTTAATGAAATTAAAAAAATGTAGGAGTTGTTCGTCTAAAAAGATTGATAAAATTTTTTCGTTAGGCAACCTTTATTTTACCGGAAAATTTTTAAAAAAGAATTTAAGCGCAAGAAAAGGACCCATTAATCTTGTTATGTGCAGACAATGTAAACTCTTACAATTAGGGGATAATTTTAACATGAAGTACCTCTACGGACCAGATTATGGATATCAAACAGGTATTAATATTACAATGACGGAACATGTAAAAAAAATTGTCAAAAATTTGAGCATTTTAACAAAAATAAAAAGAAATGATTTAGTATTAGATATCGCAAGTAACGATGGTACTCTACTTAACTTTTACGATAAAAAAATTATTACTTGTGGTATCGATCCATTAATTAAAAAATTTAAACATAAGTATAAAAAAATAAATCACTATGTTCCTGATTTTTTTTCTGCTAAAAAAATAAAAAAAAAAATATTTAATAAAAAATTTAAAATTATAACTGCTCTTTCAGTTTTTTACGATCTTCATAAACCTAATAAATTTTTATCAGATGTTGAGTCTATTTTAGATAAAAATGGAATTTTTCTTTTAGAGTTTGCGGACTTAGCTTCAATAATTAAATTTAATATGTTCGATACACTTTGTCATGAGCATTTAGAATATTATAGTCTTAGAGTTATAGATAAAATGTGCAAGAAAAATCATTTAAGACTTTTTGACATTAATTCTAATAATATTAATGGTGGCAGCGCTCAAATTTTTATTTGTAAAAATAATGCTAGCTACAAAACCAATAAAAAAGCTATAAATAAATTTTTTAAATTAGAAAAAAAATTGAAATTAGATCAAAAAACTACTTTTGTTAAATTTTTTAATAAAATAAATAAAATTAAATTTAATCTTTTTACTTTTTTATCAAATAAAAAAAAAGAAAATAAAAAAATTCATTGTTATGGAGCATCCACAAAAGGCAATGTTCTTTTACAATATTTTAAAATAGATAATAAAATTATTGATTATGTAGCTGAGAGAAATCCTCAAAAGTATAATTTATTTACTCCCGGTTCCAAGATAAAGATTATTTCTGAAAAAAATTCAAGGAAAATGCTTCCAGATTATTATTTAGTTTTACCTTGGCATTTTAAAAAAGAAATTTTAAAAAGAGAAAAAGAGACCATAAAAAAAGGTTCTAAGTTTGTTTTTCCATTACCTAAAATAAGTATTAATTCTTAATTGATTAAAAAGATTAATATCCTTCTTTTTCAACAAACTCTAAATCACTTGCAACCATATCTTTTACAAGCATTTCAAAACTGTGCTTATTTTTCCACTTTAGAATTTTTTTAGCTTTTGAATGATCACCCAACAAAGTTTGTACGTCAGCAGGCCTGTTTAGATTTTTATCTATCTTAAGATATTTTTTGTAATCTAACCCTGCTGTTTTAAAAGCTAGTTTTGTAAAATCTTTTACAGAATGTTGTTTACCCGTGCAAATAACAAAATCTTCAGGTTTTTTTTGTTGCATCATAAGCCACATTGCTTCCACATAATCTTTCGCGTGACCCCAATCTCTCTTGGCTTCAATATTTCCAAGTTTTAAATCTTTTTGAATTCCAAGTTTAATTCTAGCAACCGCATGAGTAATTTTTCTGGTAACGAACTCAAAACCTCTTCTCGGAGACTCGTGATTAAATAATATCCCGTTACAGCAAAAAAGATTGTAGGCTTCTCGATAATTCCTTGTTAGATCAAATCCTGCTACTTTGGAAATACCATAAGTTGATCGAGGGTAAAATGGTGTTTTTTCTGTTTGTGGTATTTCTAAAACCTTACCATACATTTCTGAAGAAGCTGCAAAATAAAATTTACTTTTTGGAGAAAATTCTTTTATGGCCGACAACAAATAGTGTGTGCCGTTTATATTAGTATTTAAAGTTGAGAACTCATCTTTAAAAGCATAGTCAATATAACTTTGTGCACCAAGATGATAAATCTCTGTTGGTTTTAAGTGTTGGATTAACTTAACAATACTTGCATAGCTTTCTAAAGAAGCAGCATGTAAATTAATTTTATTTAATATTCCTCTTAGTCTCCACAATCTATGAGTCTTATCTTCTAGGGCAACACGTCTTACTAGGCCATGAACTTTGTAATTCTTCAAAAGTAATAGTTCAGACAAATAGGAACCGTCTTGACCAGTTATTCCAGTTATAAGAGCTGTTTTTGCCATTTTCTATTAATAGTGTAGATATAAAATTATATAAATTAATTAAAGCATTAAGTTATAAATTACTAGTAAAATTATAATAAAAATAAAGTACTAAATTTATGAAAAAGTCAAAAAAATTTCTAACCAGATATCTTGATGCGTTGTTAAAAAAGTACTTTTTGTCTTCTCTGTATCCAATTTTTGTTTTTTTGAGGACCGTACGATCATTTAAAAAAAAAATTAGTATAAAAAAAAGTTTTGTTAGATATTCAAATAATTTGACTGAGATTAATAAAAATGAATTTAAAATAACTTCTCAAAATAATGAGGATGGTATAATTGAATATATTTTTAAAAAAATACAACATAATAATTACTTTGTAGAAATTGGATTTGGCTACTATGAATTTAATAGTTTGAATTTAATTAGAAATAAATGGAGCGGAAAGCTTATTGATTTCAACATTGAAGAGGTATTAGCTTTAAGATCAAATTTAAATTATTATTACCCTAATTCAAAAATAAATATAATAAATTCAAAAGTTAACAAGGATAACATTAATGATTTAGTTTATTCTGACTCAGCGAATAAAGAAATAGATTTTTTTTCGCTTGATATTGATGGCAATGACTATTGGGCAGTTAAATCTTTGAAAGTTTCTAATATAAAAGTTATTTGCATCGAATACAATCATTGGCTGGGTGCTAATTCAAGGTCAGTCATGAAATATGATCCAAATTTTAAATTTGTTGATAATGGAATTTATGGTGCATCTTTATTGGCATTTACTGAAATGTTAAAAGAAAAAAACTTTTCTCTTATTGCTGTAGACAGTTCTGGAACAAATGCTTTTTATATAAACAATAAATTTGTAAATAATTTTAAAATACTTTCTTCTGAAAAAAATTTTATATCAGAAGGACGTTTTTATAACGAAGATAAAAAAAAAGAAATTTACAAAAATATAAAAAACTCTAACTTATTTATTGAAGTTTAAATTTTAATATACACATGAATAATAAAAAAAAATTAACTAAATTTTATAAAGACATAAAATATTTTATATTCAAAATTATTTATGGAAAAATTGACAAAACATTAATTGCAAAAAAAAATAAAAAAATTATTATTAAATCAGTTCGTTTTAAGAATTTAATTTCATATAAACTATATAATATTCCGAATGGTAGGCTTTACACTGATACTGTGAATGATACTGCTTTTATATTAAACAAAAGCTTAGTTAAAGAACCATCATTTCAATACAGGTTTAAAAAAAATCTAAAAATAATCAATGGAAAGACAACTGAAAATTTTGTGTTTGAAAATGGAACACCAAATATAAAAAAAAAAATTAAAGGAAATGTTTTCTCTTTATTAACTGGTGGTGCAGGTAAAAATAATTATTGGCATTGGATTTTTGATGTACTCCCGAGAATTGGAATTTTAGAAAAAACTTCTTTTAAAAAAAAAACTGATTATTATTTGCTACCTTCAATGTCCAAAAAATATCAAGTAGAAACATTGCTAGAAATAAAAATCTCAGCGTCAAGACTAATTAATAGTGAAAATAATAAACATATTATCTGTAATAACCTTACTTCTGTTGATCACCCAATTAATCTTTCTAATGACCCATCAAAGTCAATTTTAAATATTCCTACGTGGGTAATTCAATGGTTGAAAAAAAAATATATTAAAAAAAATTATAAAAGTTTAAATTTACCTAAAAAATTTTTTATTAATAGAGAACTTGATAGTAACACCTTTGCAAGAAAAATTATAAATAACGACGATGTAAAAAATACTTTAATTAATTTAGGTTTTAAAAGCGTATGCTTGTCTGATCTAAGTTTTAAAAATCAAGTTAAATTATTTAATAATGCAAAATTTATAATAGGATTACATGGAGGAGGTTTTGCTAATTTAATTTTCTCTAAACAAGGCACAAAAGTTATAGAAATAGCTTCAGAAAAAAGTGGAGATGTTATTTTAAATTTAGCAAAAAAATGTAAATTAGATTTTAGAAGAATAGTTCAAAAAAATAACTCTAAACAATTAAAATTTCAAAATAGCCATATTCTCGTAGATATAGACAAACTTAAAAAACTAATTTTATCTTTAAAATAATTTATTAGATTAAAAACTAAAAATATTATAAATAATCTAAGTATAATGGCGGGGTAGCTCAGTTGGTTAGAGCGCAGGACTCATAAGCCTGAGGTCAGTGGTTCGATCCCACTTCCCGCTACCAACAAATAGATTAATAATGAAAAATTTAAAAATATTTTGTATTACTCTAAATCCATTGCATAAAGACCTTATTAATAAATTAGGTTATACGCCTGTAGGCCTAGGAGAAAATTCTTTTCAAGGCGAATGGTTAAATGACAAAACAAAAAAAAATATTGCAGAGAAAAATAGATACTATGGTGAATACACTTTTCATTATTGGTTGTGGAAAAATAATGCATTAGATTTCAATGATTGGGTTGGTTTTTGTCAATACAGAAAGTTTTGGAAAAAAGATTTTAGCACTTTCAATATTGAAAATTTTGAAATCTTAAACAATAGTGTATTGAAAGAAATACCTTCTGACTTAAATAAATATAACTCTATAATTGGAGAAAATTTATTCGTTAATCAGTTAAGATTTTCAAAATTTGTTAAGCATAATTTAAAAACAATTATTCGAGAACCTAGCTTGTTATTTAATAAAAATAAAAGAACAATTAAATTTCATTTTGACATGATGCATGGAAATGGCAACCTGGATAAAGCCATTCAAATATTAAACACAAAAGATAGAAATGATTTCAATGACTTTGTAAACACTGAGGTTTCGTTTAATCCACACAATATGTTCATCTGTAAAAATAAAGATATTCTTTATTCATATTATGAGTCTTTGTTTCCCTGGTTACATGAATGTGAAAAAATATTTGGATTTAAAGATCTGAAAGGATTTGGTTTGCAGAGAATTTATGGTTTTTTAGCAGAGAGATATATGTCTTACTGGTTCAAAAAATACACTAGGCATGTAACTTTACCTATTCTATTTAAAGATATTAGTGATTTTTTATAAGTATTTATGTTTTTTTATAAAATTTTCTAAAGATCCTAATTTTTCATCTTTTTTAGAAATTAAAAAAACTTTTCCTGGCCATTTAACACTAAGTTTCTTATCCAAGACATTGACACCATCTTCATACTTAGGTTGATAGTAATTATTTAATTTATAATAGATAATATTTTCTTTTGAATAACTATAATATGCATGTGCAAATCCTTCAGGTATATAAAGACTTAAATTATTTTTATCTGACAAAATTATTTTAAAAAATCTACCGAAAGTTTTAGAATTTTTTCTTAAATCTATTACACAGTCTAGTATTTTACCTTTTAATACGCTTACATATTTTGCTTGTTGATATTTGTATTGAAAATGAAAACCTCTTAAAGAATTTTTTTTAGAATTTGTACAATATTCAAATACAAATTTATTTTTTTGAATTAATCTTTGATTATATGTTATTCTTAAAGACCCTCGACTATCCTTGAAGTTATCTTGTTTTATTATTTTTAAATCTTTAAACTTTGTGTTAATTATTTTCATTTTATAACTTTATATAACTTAACTAGACTCATACTTTGTTTTAACGGAAATTCTCCTTTTGAATATATTTTTCTAATATTATTATTTTTTCTTTTTACAAAATTATAAATGGTTTGCGATCTACCGCCAATATTATAAATTCCTTTTTTATTTAAAATTTTTAAAAATAACTTTATAAAATCTTCATGATAGATAAAGTTGCTTTTTACATTTGCGAATGCTTTTTTATGCACAAAAGGTTTTTGAGTCATACATGACCTTAATATTAATGAATTTTTATACATTTGTACTGAGCATTCCCCACCAAGTTTAGACCATCCGTAATTGCTCCATGGCAGCAAGGGATCATTTTCTTTGTAATTACCTTTTTTACCAGGATAAATATAACTTGTTGACAAATATATCATTTTTATTTTGTGAGCCGAACAAGCAGAAACTAAATTACCTGTGCCTATAATATTTAAATTAATACTTTTAGTTATATTTTTTTCATGAATTTTCATTGGCCTTGATAAACCGGCTAAATGAAGAATTGATTTTGGCTTATATTTTTTAATTGCTCTTACTATAGAATTGTAATTAGAAATATCTAGTTGATTTTTTTTAGTATAAATAAATTTAAATTTAGTCTTAATTTTTTTTAGTTCTGTTGCAAATCTTCCATCACCACCAGTAACTAAAATTTTTTTCATTAATATATTTATTTATTTATTATAGAATTTAAATATTTTGTGTATTCACAATTTCCATAAAATTTGGTTGCATTTATAATGTGATTTTTATTTATCCATTTATTATTAAAAGCAATTTCTTCGATACATCCAATCTTAAAGCCTTGTCTATTTTCAATAGTTGCAACAAAATTTGAGGTATTGTTAAAATCTTTTATTGACCCTGTATCTAACCATGCACCACCTCTACCAATTATTTCTGCGCGTAGTAGGTTTTTATTTTTATATTTATTTAAAAGGTCCACAATCTCTATTTCATTTCTTTTGGACATTTTTAAGGATTTACTTAACTTTATTACTTTATTATCGAAAAAATAAAGACCGGTTACTGCTAAATTTGACTTAGTTTTTTTTGGTTTTTCAATAATTTTTGTAATTTTTTTTTGCTTATTAGTTGTAGCTACTCCATATAAATGTGGGTTCTTCACAGGGTGCAAAAGAACCTTTGCGCCATTTGTAAGCTTTGTACATTCTATAAGTTTTTTTGTTAGACTTTGTCCGAAAAAAAAATTATCACCTAAAATCATAGCAATAGAGTCTTTGCCTATAAATTTTTCCCCTATTATGAAAGCATCAGGTAGTCCCCTTGGTTTTTCTTGCTCTAAGTATGTAATTTTTATTCCCAGATTTTTTCCATTGGGCAAAACTTTCTTAAACTGTTGAACTTGCCCTTTATTAACTATAATTAGAATATCTTTGATCTTTGCTAACATAAGTACTGATAGCGGATAAAAAAAAAGAGGTTTATCGTACAATGGAAGAAGTTGTTTATTAATTGCTTTAGTTACAGGACTCATCCTAGATCCAGTACCGCCAGCAAGAATTATACCTTTTTTAATCATATTTTTAGACCAATTCTATTTATATATTCTTTTTTTGAAATAGATTTAAAATATTTTAAATTATTCATATACCAATCTATTGTTTTCAACAGACCTGTGTTTATACCTGTTTTTGCTTTCCATTTTAATTCTTTTTTAATTTTTTTAGAATTAAGTGCATATCTTATGTCATGTCCCGGTCTATCTTTAACAAAAGTTACTTTAACATTTTTATTAAATCCAATTAGTTTGTTCTTCATTATATTCATTATTTTTTTTGTAAGTTCAATATTAGATAAGTTAATATTACTTCCTATATTATAACTCTCTCCTAATTTCCCTTTTTTGGATAAAATTTCTAAAGCATTGCAATGGTCCTCTACATATATCCATTCTCTTGAGTTTAATCCTTTTCCGTATATGGGAAGAGGCTTGTTGTTGAGAATGTTAAAAATTAATTTTGGAATTAATTTTTCAGGAAATTGTCTGGGACCATAATTATTTGAACAATTAGATATAATTGCAGGAAAATTATATGTTCTAATATATGATTTAACTAAATGATCAGCACTTGCTTTAGAGGCAGCATAAGGTGAACTAGGTTTGTAAGGATAATTTTCATTAGCTCTCTTAGATTTGTCGATTATATCCCCATAAACCTCATCTGTAGAGATGTGAATTAGTTTAGTTTTTTTTTTGGAAAGTTTATTGTGAATTCTTATTGACTCTAACAAGTTAAAAACTCCATAAATATTACTATCTATAAATGGTTTTGGACTATCAATAGATCTATCAACATGAGTCTCTGCTGCTAAATTAAAAATTACTAAAGGATTATATTTTTTAAGAGCCTTATTTATTACTTTTCTATTATTTATATCTGACTTAATAAAAATATATGATCGTTTATTTGCTTGTTTAAAATTAACATTGGTTCCAGAATAGGATAATTTATCGATATTAATGACAAAATATTTTTTTTTTAAAAAATATTCTACCAAATTACTACCAATAAAGCCTGAGCCACCAGTTATAATAATTTTTTTCATTCTAATTAAATAGATTATAATTGTTTTTAATATTAAATTGCAAAAAGTAATATTTTATAAAAATGAATAATGTTTAAATAATGACTAATAGCGAACTTACAGTAATAATAACTACATTTAAAAGTGAAAATAAAATAGATGCATGCTTAGATTCAATCGACCCAAATATTAAAAAAATAGTAGTGGAAAACTCAAATAATCAAAAATTTAAAGAATACATTGAAGGTAAATACTCTAATTCAGAATGTATATTAACAAATCAAAACTTAGGTTACGGTAAGGCAAATAACATAGGATTAAAAAAAGCTAAAACAAAATATTGCTTAATATTAAACCCGGACACAATTCTAGACAAAGAAGCTATTAAAAATTTTATTGCTAGTGCTAATAACAACAAAAATTTTCATATTATTGCTCCTTTGCAAACTAAAGACGAATTTTCCAAAAAAAATATTTTTAAAAATAACTTAAGCTGCATTCAAACAAATCAAGTTGAAGGTTTTGCGATGTTTTTAAATATAGAAAAATTTTCTGAAATTGGATTTTTTGACGAAAATTTTTTTTTATATTTGGAAGAAATAGATTTGTGTAGAAGAATAAAAGATGTAAATGGTATAATATTAATAGACCCTAGTATAAAAATTTTTCATTTTGGCGCTCAAGCTGTTAATAAAGCATTTTCCTACGAAGTAGAGTTAATAAGAAATTGGCATTGGATGTGGTCATTATTTTATTTTAACAAAAAACATTACAATTATTTTTCTTCTTTAATATTAGTTTTTCCCAAATTTTTATCGGCGTTATTTAAAAGTTTTTTTTATATAATTATTTTCAAAAAAAAAAAGAGTGAAATATATAAAAAAAGATTAAGTGGACTGTTTAATTCTATGTTAGGAAAGTCTTCTTGGTACAGACCAACTTTATATTGATTTGTAAGATATTTATATATATTCAAATATAAATGGTTAATTCAAAAAAGATTATTATTGTAACTGGTGGTGCTGGTTTTGTTGGCTCAAATTTAATCAAACTATTAATTGCCAAAACTCAATTTAAAATTTTAAGTCTTGATAATTATTCATCAGGAACTAGAAAAAATCATATTAAAAATAAAAGAGTAAAATATCTTAAAGGTGAAACAAAAAATATATCACAAATTATAAAGAAACCTTTACAAATACATTCGATTTTTCATTTTGGTGAGTTTGCAAGAATTTACCAAAGCTTTCTTAAAATGAATGAATGTTTAAACTCTAATACAATAGGTACAAATGCTATTTTTAATTTTTGTTTAAAAAATAAATTAAAACTCATTTACTCTGCTACTTCTGCCACCTTAGGAAACGAAGGGAATGATAAAAATTTGTCTCCTTATGCTTTTACAAAAGCTAAAAATCTTGAACTTTTAGAAAATTTAAAAAAATGGTTTAAATTTAAATTTGAAGTAGTTTATTTCTATAATGTTTATGGTCCCAATCAAATTGAAACTGGAAGCATGGCTACTGTTATTGGAATATTTGAAAAACTATACAAACAAAAAAAACCATTAACCGTAGTGAGGCCGGGCTCTCAAACTAGAAGGTTTACCCATGTTTTAGACACTATTAATGTTTGTTATTTAGCATGGAAAAAAAATAAATGTAAGCACTACAGTATTTCAAACAATGAAACTTACTCTATAGTCGAAGTAGCTAAAATGTTTAATACAAAAATAAAGTATTTACCTAAAAGAGCTGGTGAAAGATATGCCTCATCTTTAACTAACAAGAATCTTTTTAATAAAGTTCATAAACATTTTGGAAAAATTAGTCTTGAAAATTATGTTAATGATTTTTTGAAAAAAAATTCTTAGTGTCCTGGAAATTCCATTAAACTTTCAGTAAAGTAAGATTTTTTCTTTAGTAAATCATTTCCTGGTAAATCAAATAAATTTATAATAAAAATAAATCCCGCAACTTCACCCTCTGAAATTTCAATTAGTTTTCCTGCTGCTTCTGCTGTTCCACCTGTCGCAATTAGATCATCAATCACTAATACTTTATCACCTTTATCGATAGAGTCTTTATGAACTTCTATAGTAGCATCACCATATTCAAGCTGAAAGTCTACCGAGTGCCTCTCTGCAGGTAATTTATTTTTTTTTCTCAACAATATTAAAGGTTTATTTGTTAAGTAAGAAACAGTTGATGCAAAGATAAACCCTCTTGATTCTATCGCTGAGACTTTATTAAATTCTACTTTTTTTGATAATTCTATTATTTTATCGATTGCATAATTAAATGCTGCGGGATTTTTAATTAATGTAGTGATATCTCGGAATAAAATTCCCTTTTTAGGATAGTCTTGTATTGACCTTATATATTTTTTTAAATCCATATTTAGCTTCAATATCTAACAAAAAAGCATTAATAATTAAATGATGAAAAAAAGAAAACTTGGGATAATTGGTGGTAGTGGTCTTTATAAAATGGAAGGCTTTGAAAAAATAAAGTGGAAAAAAATTAAAACTTCTTGGGGCCCCCCGTCAGATGAACTTTTAATAGCAAAAATTGGAAATGAAGAAATTTGTTTTATTCCAAGGCACGCCAGGGGACATAAGATCAATCCAAGTAATATCAACTTTAGAGCAAATATTGATGCATTCAAACAACTCGGTGTTACAGACATTATTTCTGTTTCAGCAGTTGGATCTTTAAGAGAAGATTTAGAGCCCGGTAAATTTGTAATTGTTGATCAATTTATAGACAGAACGTTTGCTAGAAACAAAACTTTTTTTGATGAAGAAATTGTTGCCCATGTTTCAATGGCAAAACCAACAAGTTCTTGTTTATCTGATTGTTGTGAGTCAGCTCTAAATAAATTAAAAATTAAAAATAAAAAGGGGGGAACTTATGTAGTTATGGAAGGTCCTCAATTTTCAACTTTAGCTGAGTCTAATCTTTATAGGTCATGGAATGCAGATGTAATTGGAATGACTAATATGCCTGAAGCGAAATTAGCAAGAGAAGCAGAAATTAGATATTGTACAGTAGCAATGGTTACAGATTATGATTGTTGGCATACAGATCATGATGAAGTTGATGTAGCTATGGTTATTAAAACACTTATGCAGAATGCTGAAAATGCTCAAAATATGATCAAAGAAGTTATCAAAAGTTTTAAGGAATTTTCAGCCGATAAAGATCCAGCCAATGATTGTTTAAACACAGCAATTATAACTGATCAAAAATTCCGAACTAAAAAAACAATAAAAAAACTAAAATATATCGCAGGTAGGGTATTGAATAAAAAGTAATGCAAATTAAAGGAAAAGCTTATAGGACTATCTGGTTTGAAAATAATATAGTTAAAATAATCGATCAAACAAAGCTCCCACATCAATTTATTATTAAAGAGTTAAAAACAGTAGAAGACTCAATCAATGCCATTAAATCAATGGAAGTAAGAGGAGCACCTTTAATAGGAGCTACTGCTGCATACGGATTAGTTTTATCTATACTAGAAAAAAATGATCAAACATTTTTAAAAGATTCCAGTGAGGGTCTAATAGCATCGAGACCTACTGCTATTAATTTAAAATGGGCAATAGATAGAATGATGAAAAAAATATCTGGTACTAATAGTAATGAAATTTTAAAAGTAGCAATAGATGAAGCAAAGAAAATTGTAGAAGAAGATATAGATTTTTGCAAAAATATTGGACTTAATGGTCTTAAAATTATTGAAGAAATAGCCAAAAAGAAAAAAGATACAGTAAATATCTTAACACATTGTAACGCAGGTTGGCTTGCAACAATTGACTGGGGAACAGCAACATCGCCAATTTATCATGCTTATAAAAAAGGAATTAAGATTCACGTTTGGGCAGACGAAACAAGACCAAGAAATCAAGGGGCAAACCTAACTTCTTACGAATTGAATGAGGAAGGCATTCCAAACACAATTATTGCTGATAATACAGGCGGAATTTTAATGCAAAGAGGCCAAGTTGATTTATGTATTGTTGGAACAGATAGAACTTTATCAAATGGAGATGTTTGTAATAAAATTGGAACTTATTTAAAAGCACTTGCCGCAAAAGATAACAATGTGCCTTTTTATGTAGCGTTACCAAGTTCAACAATAGATTGGAATATTACAGATCATAAAAAAATTCCAATAGAAGAAAGAAATTCTGATGAGCTTTCACACATCGAGGGTTTAGATAAAGACAATAATCTTCAAAAAATTTTAATTTATCCACAAAAAAGCAAAGCAATGAATCTAGCATTTGATGTAACACCTGCTAAATATGTAACAGGTTTAATAACAGAAAAAGGTGTCTGTGAAGCATCGGAAAAAGGTCTAAAAAGATTATTCAAATGAAAACTAAAAATAATTTTTTATTACAATTTTTTTATAAAATTTTTGATAGAACACGATATCAAAAAAATAAAAATTTGATTAAAATTGAAAAAGACAAGAAAATTTTTAAAGAAAATTTTGAAAATTATATAAATTCAATACAAGTAACTTTAAAAAAAAAAAAAGAAATTTCATTTCTGCACTCAGGACATACCGGCGACATAATCAATATACTACCTATTCTTAAAGAATTATATAAAACTCATGCTTGCAAACTCTACATAAAATTAGATCTTCCCACAGTTACTTATTATCCTGATCACCCGGCAGGACAAGTATTTATGAACAAAAATATTTATAATATGCTCCACCCACTTTTAAAAAAGCAAGAATATATAAGTCAGGTGAATATTTACGATAATGAAGAGATTGATATAAATTTTGATTTAATCAGGGAATTACCAATTAGCCTTGCATTCGATAGCATGAAATATGGCTCACACATAACCGGTATACAACCCGATCTTGGTCAAGTTTTTTTAGAGGCAGAAGATCATAGTGAATTAAAAAATAAAATAGTAATTTTGAGATCATTCAGATATCAAAATCATTTTATAAATTATGATTTTTTGAACAAATATGAAAATGTTTATTTTGTTGGTGTCTCCTCTGAATATGAAGATTTGAGACGAATAGTAAAAAATTTACAATTTCATGAATGTAAAGACTTTTTAGAAATGGCGGAAATAATCAAATCTTGTAAATTATTTATTGGTAATAATTCCTTAGGTTTCACTATAGCAGAAGGATTTAAAGTACCAAGACTTTTGGAATTATCTCCATTTAACCCATCACAACAAATACATGGTGAAGATGCCTATGATTTTTATTTTCAATCTCATTTTGAAAAATTTTTCAAAATTTTGTACAATAAATAAGTGAAAAAATTAAAATCTGAAGTAATCAGATATTCTAAAAAATTAAATTCCACAAATCTATCAGCTTTAAGATCCGGAAATATATCTGTTAGAGTCAAAGTGAAAAATAAAGAAGGTTTTTTTATAACACCTTCTGGCACAAAATATTCATCACTTAAAACAAAAGATATTGTTTTCGTGTCATTAAAGGGTCGATTCGATAAAAAAAAAGGTATCCCTTCATCAGAATGGAGATTTCATCAGGATATTTATGTGAATAAAAACGATGCTAATGCAATTGTACACGCGCATTCAACGTGTGCTACAGCAGTCTCATCTCACCAAAAAAATATTCCAGCTTTTCATTACATGGTTGGTGTTGCTGGTGGAGAAGATATAAAATGCAGCAAATATGCAACTTTTGGAACACGGAAATTATCAAAAAATATTTTGACAGCGTTAAAAAATAGATCTGCATGTTTAATTGGAAATCACGGTCAGATTGCATTTGGAAAAAATTTAGAAGACACTTTTGAATTAGCACAAGAGATCGAAAATATTTGCCATCAATATATAAATGCCCTAAGAATTGGAATACCTAAAATGCTTTCTAAAAAAGAAATGAAAATAGTTTTAGGAAAAATGAAAAATTATAAGAAAGGTTAGTTTTTTTATGATTAAAGTTGGTGAGCACATTACTTTAGATTTCCTCGGTGTAAAGAAGGAATATTCAAAGTCTTTTTACGAAAAAATTATATATAAGATAGCTAAAGCTGCTAAAGTAGAAATTCTCAATGTTAATAGTCACGAATTTCAGCCTCAGGGATTTACGTTAGTTGCTTTATTATCAGAGAGCCACTTCAGCTTTCATACTTTTCCTGAAAGAGAAGTTGTAAGTTTTGATTTTTTTACTTGTGGAAAAGTTCATCCAAAAGTAGCTTTAAAAATCCTTAAGAAAGAAATTGAACACAAAAGAGTAGTAGTAAATACATTCGATAGAAGCAGTGTAAGTCTGTATGATGATATTTATTCATCACCAGGTCAAAAGAAATATTATGTAGTTAATAACGTTTTAGAGACCTTTACGTCAAAAGTTGGTCAGTTCGTTGAGGTAATGAATTTAGAAGAATTTGGAAATGCTCTATTTATTGATCATGAAATCCAAGTAGCTGAGAAAGATGAAAAAATTTATAGTTCAACTTTCTTTAAATCTAGTTTTGATTTAAACAAAAAAACTGACAATGTTGCCATCATAGGAGGAGGGGATGGGGGAGTTGCGAGAGAATGTCTTGAGAACAATACAAATTATATTGATTGGTATGAACTTGACCCTGAAATAGTAGAGTCTTGCTACAGACATCTGCCTAAAGTTTGTTCAAAAGTTAAAAAAAGTAATAGTGTAAATACTTTTTGGGGCGATGCATTTGAAAGTATTAAATCAATAGAGAGCAGTAAATATGACAAAATTTTTGTTGATCTTAATGACGATCAATATTGCATAGACCTTGCTAAAAAAAACATGAGGAGTTTGAAGAGAATATTAAAACCCAGCGGTGTAATAACAGCTCAAGTCGGCAGTAAAGACAAAAAACCGAAACAAGTTGAAAATTGGTGCAAAGTATTAGAAAAAAGCTTTGGCAATGTAACAATTTCAGGCGTTCACGTACCTAGTTTTGATTGCAATTGGAACTTCGCGTCTTCTATAATGAAATAAATTTTTATATTTATTTTACTATATGTTCAAAGTTTCTTGTATCCAAATATGTTCTACAGATGATGTTAAAAAAAATCTTTTAGTTTCAAGGAAATTAATTTTAAAAGCTATAAAACAGAAATCCGATTTTATTATCACACCAGAAACTTCTTCAATTTTTGGATTAAAAAAAAAAAAATTACTCAAAAAAACTACATCAATGAATAAAGATATTTATTTAAAAGGATTAAGAAGTATAGCAAAAAAATATCAAAAATGGATCTTAACTTGCGTTATTATAAAAGAAAAAAATAAAATTAGAAATAGATCAGTGCTAATTAATCCCAAGGGGTTAATTAAAACTTATTATGATAAAATGCATATGTTTGATGTTTCATTAAGTAAAAAAGAAGAATATTTTGAATCCAAAACATTCACTGCTGGAAAATCCCTAAAAACATTCAACCTTCCTTGGGGAAAACTAGGAATGTCAATTTGTTATGACGTAAGATTTCCAAACATGTTTAGAAAGTTAGCACAAAAAGGTTCAATTTTTATTACTGTGCCGTCTGCATTTACTAGAACAACAGGAAAAAAACATTGGCACAGTCTTTTACAATCTAGAGCTATAGAAAATTTGTGTTATATCTTTGCTCCAGCACAATGCGGCACACACTGGAATGGAAGACAAACTTATGGTCATTCTTTAATTGTTTCACCAGATGGAAAGATTTTAAAGGAATTAAAAAAAGGAACTGGAATTATTTCAGCTAATATAGATCCAAAAAAATCTATAGATTTAAGAAAAAAAATTCCAAGCCTGAATAAAAGCTAGTAGTGAGATTTAACTTCTTTAATATTTGAACCTAAAATATTATTAATTTCTAGTTTAATTTCAGATCTTTTATCATTGCTTTTATAAACGCTTCTAGCTAATTCAATAAATTTTTCACCAAAATCTTTATTTTTTTCTGCAAGTCTTTTTCCATTTTCTATACTCCAAAGTTCGAGATTGACAGATTTTAAAGCTTCTATTTGAGATTGAATTTTAGATAGATCGGGTATTGCTTTGTTTAGAGTAGATTTAAGTGATAATAGTTCTTTTTCCACGTTTTCTAGCTTGGCGGAATCTTTGATCTTTATTTTTTTTATTTCTAATATTGTGATTTTATCAATTAGCTCCCCAGCTGATATTTCCGCCAATATTTTGTCTAATTTGTTGCTCATAGTGATTTTTTTTAAATATACTATAAATATTAATTTATACAGTTAAAAAATGTCAAATATTTTAATCATAAAGCATGGGTCTCTTGGAGATTTAATCCAAGCTAATGGTGCTATGGAAGATATAAAAAAAACTCATAAAAAATCAAACATATTACTTCTTACCTCCAGTCAATATTTTAGTTTTATGAGTAAATGCCCGTATATAGATAAAGTAATTATAGACAAAAGACTTCCTAGATGGAATTTACTATATCTTTATAAATTAAAAAAATTATTATCATCTTATAATTTTAGCCATGTCTTTGATTTACAGAACTCCAGCAGAACTAAATTTTACCGCAAGTATATATTAAATTTAGCAAAATGGTCCTCAACAGAAACTACATTAATGCCTGGTCAAAAAAAATCAGAATTTGATGAAGTAGCTGTGTTACAAAGGATGGAGTTTCAACTTAAAAAAAGTGGAATTAAAATTGAAAATGTTAAGAAATCAAACTTAAATTGGGCAGTTTCAAATATTAGACATATTACAAAAGACTTTATAAATAAAAAGTATATATTAATTTTCCCTTTTTGTTCTTTGAAGTTGATTAGAAAAAAATGGCCTTTTTATTCTATTCTCATTTCACAGTTAAAAGCTAAATACAATAGCAAGTATAATATTGTTATAGCACCAGGTCCAAATGAAATTAATGAATCTAAATCTCTAAACGCTCAAACAATTTTAAACAAAGGAAAATCTCTAGATATAAGTGAACTTATAAGTCTAATAAAAGATGCAAGCTTCATAGTTGCAAACGATACAGGGCCTGCACATATTTGTTGTCATATGAACAAACCTGGCTTAGTCTTATTCGGTAGTCATACTTCAGCTCACAAAGTAAGCATTGAGTCTGAAAAATTCAAGCCAATATCTGTAAAAGATTTAAATTTGCTTAAGGCTGAGACTGTAATGGAAGAGATTAAAAAAGTATTAAATTAATTTTAAATATTGTTTAATTATATTTTCCCATTTAAAATTTTTTGCAAAATCTCTAGCTTGAAGACCTAACACTTTATATTGATCATTTTTGAAAAATTTTAAAATAGTTTCATATATTGCATTTAAATCATTTCCGTCACACAAATATCCAGTTTTGCCTTCCTCTATCGCATCAGCCTGTCCTCCATCCTTTCCTCCAATGGAGCCTTTTCCATAGCTACCTGCTTCAATAAAAGAGATACCGAATCCCTCAACAGATTTTTTGTGAATTATGGAAGGCATTAAAAATAAGTCACACTCACTAAGTAAAGCTATCTTTAAATTTTCATCTGTTCTGGGTATAAAAGATACTTGATTTTCTAATCCCAATTGTTTTCTTAATTCTTCTAAATTATTTTTTTCATCACCATCCCCAACACAGACATATTTAATATCAGGATAAGTAGGAACTAAATTTTTTATTGTCATCAGTATATTTTGATGACTTTTTCTTTTATCTAATCTCGCAATTGTAATAATTTTTGGAAAGGCAGAACTAAAAATATTTTTTGCCTCTAATTTAGAGTCTTCATTCAGCGTAATAGGATAATTTGTGCCCGGGTTAATAACGTGAATTTTATATTTTTCTAGCCCCATATTTACACCTAATTCTTTAGTGTATTTAGAATTTGCGATTATAATTTTAGCTTTTTTAAAAGCTTTATTCATTCTTGTATTTAAAGAGCTACCAAACGGATGATTAATTTCTTTAGAATGAATTAAACAAAAATTTGGATAATTATTCAAATGCTGATCATCGATATGCTCAAGACTTTTCCAATGGTCAAAAAAAATAGCTCTTACTTTATTGTTCTTTAGATATTCATTAACAGCGTAAGCTTTTCGAAATTTTCTAAAAATCTTAAATCCTCTAACTCTTTGTATCTCAAGATTAGAGTTTTGATCATAATTTTTATCATTTGGATATTCATCAGCAAAAACTTTCACTGGTCCATGATTGGTCAGACCTTTGGACAGTCCTTCCATTAGAATTTGCATTCCACCAATATCAGGTGGAAAATTTCGAGTGACTACAACAAACATTAATTAAACCATTTTATGCTACAGCCAATACTAGGAATTTGCTCGCTAGGACCTTTTTGGCTGTCGGCGATGTTTTT
>JADHRF010000057.1 GCA_016777565.1 Pelagibacteraceae bacterium | reverse complement strand
AAAAATGAAAATGTAACAGGCTCTATATTGATTTGGGCGGTAATTATTTTGATTCCTCTTGTTAGTTTCATTGAACAACCATGGAATGTTACTCCAAGATTAGACTCAACAATATCAGTGATTTATTTGGGATTAGTTTCAACAGGTGTTGCTTGGTTATTGAGATTTAGAATTTTAGTTAAAAATGGTTTAATTTTCCAATCTCAAGTTTCGTATTTAATTCCTATTTTTGGAACAATTTTAAGTTACATATTTTTAAAAGAATTAATTACAACTAAAGTATTAATTTCCTTAATAGCAGTTTGCGTTGGTATATACTTTGTCAGAAAAGCAGATTACAAAAAAACTACTTAAGTGATGCAAAAGCTTTTATGTGAGAAGGTCTTGTTTCACAACATCCCCCAAGTATTGTAGCTCCAGCATCTTTAAATTTTTTTGCAAATTCAGACATTTTTTCTGGAGTCAAATCCTCACGAACACCAAGAAATTCATTTGGATTTCCAGATTTACTATTATTATATGCACCTGTGTAATTTGGTTTTGGATTAGTCTTCATAAAACCATTAAGCTTAAAACCAAAAGGAACACCCAAATTTTTTATCTCATTAAGATTTAGATCATAATTTTCAGGAGAAATACATGAAAGCATAATTCCAAGTAATTTTTCGTGTTTAATTTTAGTTATTATTTCAGAGATCTTTTCCCCACTTGGTAAATTAGTTCCCTCTGAAATATGAGCACCTATTAAGTATGGCTTATTAAACTTAGAAATACAGTCAATTGCAATTTTAAATTCTTTAACACTACTCAAAACATCAAAATAAAAAAAATCTACATAAGGATTTAATAATTCAGCTTGAGTTTTAAAATTATCAGCAATTTCTGAATCTGTTCTTGGATCTGCCTCATAAGTTAAATATTGAGGAGGTAGTCCACCAGCAATTAAAACGTTTGGGTAAAGTTTTTTTGCTTTTTGTGCTATTTCCCCAGCTTTTTTATTTAGATATTCAAATTTATCTTCAACGTTATTGTCCTTTAATCTAATTTGCCTTGTTGTAAAAGTAGTAGTAACAATAACTTCTGCTCCAGCTTTAATAAAGTCAACATGTGTATCTAATAAAAGCTTATGGTATTTTTCTTGAAGAAGAGCGTTTGCACTCCATAAAGTTCCATTAGGTTCCATTCCTCTTGCAAGAAGCTCTTGTCCCATGCCGCCATCTAAAATTCTAGTTTGTTTGAAAAAATTTAAGTCCATTTTATCCTCGCTTTTTTAGTGCTTTAGCTTAATGCTGGGTGCACAATACAGTTCAAATACCTTGCTTATTGATTTATTGAGGATTTCCATTTTAGCAGTTAAAGCCCGCAATAGGATCAAATCGGCAAACTATTTATATTCAAATAATTTAATGAATCAATAAAAATCTACATAAATATTTTTAAAGACATTCTAAAAGCAACAAAGATAACTAATAAAGATGTAATCAAGGCAAGCACTCTATTAGAAAAAATCTTTAGATTTAGATAATTTCCAAATAGACCACCAATTAAAACAGCACAAAACAATGGCCAATATAATGTAATTTCATTTAACATATTTTTCTTCGTCAATTGTCCCAATATTCCAGATAAAGAGTTAATTAATATAAAAAGTGATGCGGTAGTTACGATATTCTTAGGCTTGTCAGCTTTTAATAAGAAAAGAATAGGGCTTAAAAAAATTCCACCACCAATACCCACTATACCGGAAATTAATCCTAGAATGGAACCAATTGTAACAGAAACAAATAAATTAAGTTTTTTAATTATTATATTTTCGTCTTCATATGATTTATTATTTATTAATAACAATACTCCCGCAATCGATAAAACTAGGAATAATAATAATTCAAATGTTTCCTTATTTATTATTAAAGTTCCTCCTAAAAAGGATAGGGGAATTGATCCAATTAAAAATGGTATCAATAATTTAAGATTATGATTTCCTGCTCTTATGTAGTTTATTGAATTTCCTGTAACAACGATAACGTTACAGAATAAAGCTATGATTGGAAAAATGTAATAAGGTGTGTCCCAAATGAGCAATAATGCTAAATAAGTAGAACCCCCTCCGAAACCAACACTGGAATATAAAA
This sequence comes from Pelagibacteraceae bacterium, assembly GCA_016777565.1. Lineage (GTDB taxonomy): Bacteria > Pseudomonadota > Alphaproteobacteria > Pelagibacterales > Pelagibacteraceae > Pelagilacustribacter. The sequence goes on along the minus strand of JADHRF010000057.1, from coordinate 3,803 downwards.
TAGCTGTTATAAAAAATAATATTGATAATATAATCATATTAAATTTTTTTTATGAAAGTAAACATAGCACTTTTGACTGTAACAGATACCAGAACGTTTGATAATGATAAATCTGGTGCAATCCTTGTAGATAAAATTAAAGAAGCTAATCATAATTTATTAGATAGAAAAATATGCAAAGATAATAAAAATGAAATAGTTTTAATATTAAAAGAGTGGCTTAAAAACGAAAAAATCGATGCGATAATTACTACAGGAGGGACGGGACTAACAGGAAGAGATATAACTCCTGAAGCATTGGAAGAAATAGCTGACAAACATATCCCTGGGTTTGGTGAAGTATTTAGAACAATTAGTTTAAAAACAGTTGGTACCTCAGCAATTCAATCAAGAGCCTGTGCTGTATTATCGAATGGGAAATATGTTTTTGCTTTACCAGGTTCATCTGGTGGTGTCACTGATGCTTGGGAAGGAATTTTAAAACATCAATTAGATATTAATCATAAGCCTTGTAATTTTGTTGAACTTTTTCCAAGACTAAAAGAGAAATAATTATTTTTGATACTTTTCTTTCCACTCAGAGTAAGGCATTCCATAAACATGTTCCCTTGCATCAGGATCGGAAACAGTTATTCCTTTTTTTTCAGCTTCTTCACGATACCATTTAGATAAACAGTTCCTGCAGAAACCAGCCAAATTCATTAGATCAATATTTTGAACATCTTTTCTTTCTCTTAAATGATCAACTAATCTCTCAAAGGTAGCAGATTGTAATTCTTTTTTAGTATTATCATCCATAATTTTATATGTTAGAGTTTTAATTAACTTATGAAATTATCTGGATCATATCAAATTAATTTAGAAAAACAAAAAGTTTGGGAAGCTCTAAACGATCCAGAAATATTAAGACAAGCAATACCTGGTTGTGAAGAGTTTACAAAAAATTCAGATACAGAATTTACTGCAAAAGCCACAAATAAAATTGGACCGTTTAATGCAAGCTTTACAGGTGATGTGGAATTAAAAGATCTTAATCCACCTAATAGTTATAAAATTTCAGGATCAGGAAACTCTCCTGTTGGATTTGCGTCTGGAGAAGCAAGTGTGAAATTAGAAGATCATCAAAATGGCACTAAACTGATTTATGAAGTAGAAGCAAATGTGGGTGGAAAAATTGCACAAGTTGGATCAAGATTAATTGATATGACAGCAAAGAAAATGGCTGATATATTTTTTGGAAAGTTCTCAGAATTAATATCTACTGAAGATATTTCATCGAATGAAATTCAACATGAGCAAAAAGTTGGTCAACATAACCAATCAAAATCAAAACCAAACAATCAAAAAATTTTAATTTATGCTAGTGGTGTTGCGGCTGTGGCTATTTTGATTTATCTATTTTTTTAAAAGTTAAGTTTTATCTCAATAATTAAAAAATAATTTCTCGCTGAAGTAGAAATTTAAAAAAATTAGTAATTGCTTATAAATTTTACTTATGATGTAGTAAGCTTCTATTGAGAAGGAGGCGCTTGATGACAAAAGTAACACTAGAAGTAAATGGTAAAAAGGTCAGCAAAGAGGTTCCAGACCACACACTTTTATCAGTTTTTTTAAGAGATAATTTAAATTTAACAGGCACACATGTTGGCTGTGATACTAGTCAATGTGGAGCATGTGTAGTTCATGTTAATGGTAAATCCATAAAAAGTTGTTCAACATTAGCAGCAGATATAGATGGATCCAAAGTTACAACAATTGAAGGTTTAGCTAAAGATGGAAAGCTTCATCCAATGCAAGAGGCATTTAAAAAAACACATGGATTGCAATGTGGATTTTGCACACCAGGAATGGTTATGAGTGCAGTTGATTTATTGCAAACTAAAAAAAATCCAAGTGAAACAGAAATTAGAGAATGGTTAGAGGGTAATATTTGTAGATGTACAGGTTACCAAAATATTGTTGCTGCAGTAAAAGAAGCTTCAACAAAAATGTAATTAGAAAGGAGAAATAATGGCTAGTTTAGTTGGTTCAAGAGTAGAGAGAAAAGAAGATGGAAGATTTTTACAAGGAAAAGGTAGATATACAGCGGATATAAATATAGCAAACCAAACGTATGCAGTATTTGTAAGATCTCCTCATGCAAGAGCAAAAATTAAAAGTGTAGATACTTCAAAAGCATTAAAATCATCAGGTGTTGTTGGGGTGCTAACAGGTAAAGAAATTGCAGAAGATAAAATTGGTGGTTTAATTGCAGGTTGGGCCATTAGAAGTGAAGATGGATCTGAAATGAAAGTTCCAGCCAATCCTCCTTTGGCAAAAGATATTGCCAACTTTGTAGGCGAGCCAATAGCAGTTGTATTTGCAGAAACTTTAGATGAAGCTAAAGAAGGTGCTGAAAAAGTAAAAGTTGATTATAAAGTTTTAAAAGCTGTGGTTGATCCAGCTGACGCAATGAAAAGCGAAGCCATCCATGACGGTGTAGATAAAAATCTTTGTTATGATTGGTTGTTAGGTGACAGAAAAGCTGTAGATGAAGCTTTTGCTAAAGCTGACAAAATTATTAAAGTTGATTTAATTAATAACAGACTAGTTCCTAATGCAATGGAACCAAGAGCATGTGTGGTCGACTACAACATAGCGTCTGAAGAAATTACTTTATATACAACAAGTCAAAACCCACACCTATCAAGATTGGTGATGTCAGCTTTTGGAGGTGTTGCTCCAGAAAATAAATTAAGAGTTGTTGCTCCAGATGTTGGAGGTGGATTTGGATCTAAAATTAATGTGTATAATGAAGAAATAGTTTGTAGTTGGGCTTCAAAAAAAATTGAAAGACCAATTAAATGGGTAGCAGAAAGAACGGAGTCTTTTTTAACGGACACACATGGAAGAGACCATGTTACTCATGCAGAGTTAGCAGTGACTAATGATGGTAAATTTTTAGGCTTTAAAAATGAAACAATCGCAAACTTAGGAGCTTACGCAAGAGTATTTGGAACAGTTACTCCAACATACTTATTTGGACCGTGTGCTACAGGCGTTTATACTATCCCTGCAGCATATTCAAATGTCAAAGCTGTATATACTAACACTGCTCCAGTAGATGCTTACAGAGGCGCAGGAAGACCAGAAGCTACTTATACAATTGAAAGATTAGTAGAAAAAGCTGCAATGGAACTAGGTATAGATAAGACTGAAATTAGAATGAAAAATTTCCCTACTGAGTTTCCGTTTAAACAGACTTTAGTTCATACAGTGGATTCAGGTGATTATGCAGCTGGATTAGAAAAAGCAAAACAAATGGCTGATTATGCAGGGTTTGATGCTAGAAGAAAAAAATCTGAGGCTAATGGAAAATTAAGAGGAATAGGTGTTTCTTCATATTTTGAAGCTTGTGGTATTGCACCATCAGCAGCAGTTATGTCTTTAGGTTGTGGTGTAGGACTATGGGAGTCGGCTGAAGTAAGATTTAATCCAACAGGACAAATATCTGTATTTACAGGTGCACATAGTCATGGACAAAGTCATGATACAACTTTTGCACAAATTGCTGCAGATGAATTAGGTGTACCTATGGAAAATATTGATGTTGTCCATGGGGATACAGATAAAGGTACATTTGGAATGGGTACTTATGGTTCAAGATCGTTGACTGTAGGTGGTATTGCAATCGTTAATGCTTGTAAAAAGATTGTAGCAAAAGGTAAAAGAGTTGCTGCTAAAATGCTTGAAGTTAATGAAGATGAAATTGAATTCAAGGATGGAGAGTTTGTCGCTTTAAAATCTAACAAGAAAAAAACAAT
>JADHRF010000056.1 GCA_016777565.1 Pelagibacteraceae bacterium | reverse complement strand
ATTATTCTTAACAAGTTATTTTTTAGATTTGAAAAAACATTCAAAGATCTCGTTCTTTCCCAAAAAATATTAGACTGTTCAGGATCTAAAACTGATATTTCATTTTTGTCTACAGCAAGCTCATTGATTAATTTTTTAATTCTTTCATCAATAGAAAGTTTTGATCCTTCTATCCTTATCGCTGTGATAGCTCCTTTAGTTGTCAGATCATTAAATGTAAACTGATCTTGAAAAAATTCTGGATAAAATACAGCCCCAGATGGATCACAAGATGAAGATAGCGCTATGCCAAGATATTCTAATCCTTTTTTTAAATGAGGATTATTTATAATCAGGGTTTTAGTTAGATCAGGCTTAGGTAGTACTTTAATTGATATTTCAGTAAACACGCTTAAGGTTCCAAATGATCCGGTAATAACTTTGCTTAAGTCATATCCAGTCACATTTTTGACTACTGTTCCCCCAGATTTAATAATCTCACCTTTTCCATTTACTCCTTTGAATCCTAAAATATGATCTCTAGCACTTCCAACTTTAAACCTCCTGGGTCCAGCGAAATTACATGAGAGTACGCCTCCTATTGTTCCTTCGTTAGATTGACCTTCAAATAATGGACCAAAATCTGTAGGTTCAAAAGCTAAGTGTTGATTATTTTTTTCAAGCGCCTCCTTAACTTCTTTAATTGGAGTGCCTGACTTTACTTTTATGTAAAGTTCTTCTGGCTCATACTTAATAATGCCCGAGTATTTAGAGAGATCTAAAGTTTTTTGAGATTGAAAATTTCTTCCAATTTTTTTTTTAGAACTTGAGCCAAAAATTTCTAATGGAATATTTTTTTTATAACAGTACTTTATAATTTCAGCTATTGTTTCTTCTTTGTCAGGTTTAAGAACTGATGAACTAAAATCTTGGAATGTCTGGGAATTTTGTTTTTCCTCCATGGACATGAACCCTTCCTTCTTCTGCACATTTTCTTAGTATAGGATAAACCTTACCAGGGTTAAGCAATGAATTTGGGTCAAGTGCTACTTTAATATCAATTTGCTGCTTAATATCTGTATTGTTAAAAGCTTCACACATTAATTCTCTTTTTTCTATACCTACCCCATGTTCGCCTGTTAGTGCTCCTCCAACTTTAACGCAGTATTTTAATATTTCTGATCCAAGCTCCTCAGTTTTTCTTAGTTGCTCTGGATCGTTAGCGTTAAACATAATTAATGGATGAAGATTACCATCACCAGCATGGAATGCATTTGCTACTGGCAATTCATATTTTTTTGAAAGCCTTTGAATTTCTTTTAAAACTTCTGCAAGTTTTCCTCTTGGTATTGATCCGTCCATACACATATAATCTGGTGCTAGATCTCCACAAGCAGGGAAGGCGGCTTTTCTACCCGCCCAAAACTTTAGCCTTTCTTCTTCTGATTTATTAATTTTTATACTTGAGCATTTATTTTTTTTAGCAATATCTTCAACTCTTTTAATAAGTTCTGAAACTTCAGTTTCTGTGCCGTCAAGTTCAATAATCATCATAGCTTCTGCATCAATAGGATAACCTGCTTTTGAATAATCATTTGTTGCTTTTGTTAAAGCTTTATCCATGATTTCCATTCCGGCTGGTATTATTCCTTTTGCGATTATTTCTGATACGCACTGTCCGGCATCTTCTATGCTAGAAAAACCTATGAGAGCTGCTTTTACTGCTTCTGGTTTTTTCAAAATTTTAACTGTCACCTCTGTAATTACTCCTAGTAATCCTTCAGATCCTGTCATAAGTCCGAGTAAATCATATCCTTCAGAATCTAAAGTTTTTCCTCCAAATCTTGTTGTAGTTCCGTCCATTAAAACAACTTGGATGCCTAATAAATTATTTGTAGTTGCTCCATATTTTAAAGAATGTACACCACCGGAATTTTCAGCAACATTTCCACCAATTGAACATGCTATTTGACTTGATGGATCTGGAGCGTAATAAAATTTTTTATCTTGCACAGCATGCGTAATTGCTAAATTAGTTACACAAGGTTGTGTTACGATACATTTATTTTGATAATCTATTTCTAATATCTTATTAAATTTACCCATACTTAATAAAACACAATCTGCTAAAGGAAGTGCTCCTCCTGATAAACCAGTGCCAGCACCTCTTGGGACAACCTTAATTTTATTCTCATTACAATATTGAAGAATTTTACTTACCTGCTCAACTGTTTCTGGTAACACAACTAAAAGCGGCTTCTGCTTATAAGCTGCAAGAGCATCGGTTTCATAAGGTCTAATTTCGTCTTCATGAGAAAGAATATTTTCACTTTTTAATATTTTACTTAAGTCTAAATTAATTTTATCTTTGTTCGATAAAGTCAGTTTATCAACTTTTGGCATTTGAAGACTTGTCATATAATAATCCTATAATCTTTATAGCGCTAGGTCAAAAACAACACGGCTTACCCAAGCATTTTTTTGATCTTTTCAAGAGCTTTTTCAATATTTTCCATTGATGCAGCAAAACTAAATCTTACATAATCAACAGAAGTTTTACCAAAGGCCGTTCCAGGCACAATTGCAACTCCGGCTTCATGCATACACCTTTTTGAAAATTCAGAGCCATTCATTCCTGTGCTTATTACTTTAGGGAAAGCGTAAAAAGCTCCACCTGGCATACTACATTCAACGCCTGGTAGGTTATTTAGCCCTGCATGAATAAATTTACGCCTTTTATCAAATTCTTTCATCATATCTTTAATAGGTTGATCTGAACCATCTAAAGCAGCTATGCCACCAAACTGAGAAGGTGCATTGACACATGATACACTATTAATAATTAATTTATTTACGTGTGGAATTAATTTTTCTGGCCAGACACTCCAACCCATTCTCCAGCCTGTCATAGCATAAGCTTTACTCCATCCATCTAGAACGATCAATCTATCTTGTAAGTCAGGATAATTAAAAAATGTTGGCATTTCCTTACTGTCGTAAATTTGACGGCTATAGATTTCGTCGCTTAAAATTGCAACATGGGGATGTTTTTTTAGACCTTCTGCTAAAAAATCTATCGCTGGCTTTTCTACAAAACTTCCTGTTGGGTTATTAGGGTTGATCAATATTAACAATCTAGTTTTGTCTGTGATTAATGATAAAATTTTTTCTGGGTCAAATTTTAAGTCTTTGTTTTTTGTTAAATCATAAGGCACTGCTTTTGAACCTGAATAGTTAATCATAGACTCATAAATAGGAAATCCAGGTGTCGGATGAATTATTTCAGCACCCTCTTCACCAAATATTGAAATTGCATAAAACATAGTGGGTTTTCCACCTGGCATTATTAAAACTCTCTCTGGATCCACATCTTTATTATAAAGTTTTTTAATTTTTCTTGTCACGGCTTGCCTACACTCTAAAATACCACTAGATAGAACATAGCCATGATGACCATCATCTAATGCCTTTTTAGCTGCATCTACAACATGTTGTGGAGTTTTAAAATCAGGTTGACCTAAACCAAGGTGTATCATTTCTTTTCCTTGAGCTTCTAGTTTTTTAGCTTCGGCCAATATACTAAAAGCAGACTCTGTACCTAATCTTTCTAAATTTTTAGCTAATTTCATATTTAGTTTTTTAATACTTAAAATTTAATAATTAATAGAATATATATTTTTTAAAATAGTGAATGTTGTCCCATATGTTATCTGTAAACAATTTTACTTGGGTTTAAATCTTTTATACTTTTACAACCCATTAAAATCATATCTCTTCTAATTTCATCTCTCATTCTTTGTAAAACCATTTCTACACCCTCTTGTCCCCCAGCACCTAAGGCAAATAAAAAACCTTTTCCAAAACTGCATGCGGTTGCACCCATAGCTAAAGCTTTTAAAACGTGCGTGCCCCTTCGAATTCCACCATCTACAATAATTTCAATTTTTCCACCAACAGCATCGACAATTGCTGGTAGTTGATCAAAAGGCGACCTTGATCCATCAAGTTGCCGTCCTCCATGATTTGAAAGCATAATTGCGGAAGCACCAATATCAACTGCCTTCTTTGCATCTTCGACCGACATTAAACCTTTTAAAGCAAATGGACCTTTCCAGCGCTTAATGCAGTACTCTGCATCTTTCCAGCTCATTGCTGGATCATATTGTTCATTAATATATTCCATTACTCCTTTTGCTATGCTTGAACCATTTTTGGTAAAATGAGCAACGTTTGCTAGTTTAAATTTTTCGTGGGTTAAATAATTAATAGTCCACTTTGGATGGGCAGCAAAACTCATTAGACTTTTTAAAGTAAGTTTTGGTGGAGTTGTAAAACCAGTTCTATGATCTCTTTCTCTATTTCCTGCAACAACAGTATCAACTGTCAAACACAAGCCCTTAAACCCATAGCTTTTGCACCTATCTATTAAATTATCAGTAAGTGCCTGGTCTTTGTGAATATAAAGCTGAAACAGTTTTGGTCCTTCTGAAATACTTGAAATCTCTTCAATAGACGAGGTTGCCATTGTAGACATACTATAAAATGTTCCAAACTTTTCGGCTGCTCTAGCTGATGCTTTATCTCCATCATGATGATACAGTCGCTGCATAGCAGTTGGAGACAAAAATAGTGGCATATCTATTTTATGACCAAAAACATTTACTGAAAGATCTGGTTCTCCTACACTAGCTAAAATGTTTGGAATTAAATCACATTTAGCAAATGATTCTGTGTTTCTTTTAAGTGTTGTTTCGTCATCAGCCCCACCATCAATATAATGAAAAATTGGTGAGGGTAAATTTTTTTTTGCTAATTTTCTAAAATCTTCAATATTGTAACAATCTTTAATAGACATTTCTAATTAAAACTTTTTAGAAAAATTTATTGATTGATTGTCTGTACCTGGGTTGATAGAGCCCCAGTCGTTATTTGAGATATGACTATAACTATAACCTAAATTGGAGTTTTTAAATAAATCTAATCCTATTTTTACTTCAGATTTAAATTCAAGAGCACTCCCTAATTTTTTTCCGTCACCTGCTTCGTAATAACCAGGTGCAAAGCTTGGCGAGATACTTAAAGGTCCTAAATTATAGTCTGCGGCTATACCTGTATATAAATAAATTGAACTTTTGCCTGTAACAAAAGCGCCACTCGTGGGTGAGATTCTTCCTAACCATGTTTCTCTAAATAAATTTTTATTTTTATGTTCAAACCCTAATAAATTAGTTTTATCATCACCTTCTTTATCAATTGTATCAAAAATTCCTGTATAAAATGACACGTCCTGTCCTCTATCACTATTACTAAAAGAACTTTTATATGTTTTATTTTTTATTTTTGCTTGTTGGTTTAGAGTAGAACATTTTTGCTTTGTATTCTTTCTCGCTTTAGTAGAGGTAGAGACTGAGCCTCCAGGAAGATCTTTACCTAATGCTTTTTCTAGCAAACTTCTCTTACCAGTATTTTTACATAATTTACTTATCTCTTTGATTTCTTTAGTTGTCATTTCTTGATTTATAATTTTTTTTGCTTTCCTAGATTTAGTGGAGGTAGAGACTGAGCCTCCAGGAAGATCTTTATTAAGCAATTTTTCTAACAAACTTCTACTTTTCTCTGCAGACAATAAATGTGTATTTGCTAAAAAAGTTACAACTATACTAAGTAAAATTAACTTTTTCATTTCATAAAAAATACAACCTAAATCAAAAAATGTACAGATTCAATTAGTCTTATTATGCTTAGTTTTCCGTATTATTAGAAAAATAAAGATACCTCCAGCAAATAATACGCCGTAGGGCAAAGCCCATAACAAAAAATTATTTTTATTAAAAACTGGCTGATAAACAATCCATTCTCCATATTTGCTAATTAGAAAACTATAAATCTCTGTATTGGTTTTTCCTTCTTTGACTTGATCTTGCACAACAAGCTTGATTGTTATCGCAAAATCTGAATTTGAATCAGCTATAGATTGTCCTTGACAAACTAAACATCTTAAATTTTTATAAATTTCTAATAACTCTGGTTTATTTTCATTTGAATACAGGGATGTGAAAAAAAAAATATAGATAATAAAAAAAACTTTTTTAATTTTCATTTTATGATGGTTAATATT
>JADHRF010000011.1 GCA_016777565.1 Pelagibacteraceae bacterium | reverse complement strand
CCATAAGTTGTAATGGTGGAGGTGGTGGGTACTGCCCCCACGTCCGCAATGGTTATTACGAAACCCGTTTATCGTCATAGTTGGAAAACCAACATTATTAATATAAAACTCTTTCAAAGAGATTCAATAAGTTTATTCACTATGAAACTAACAAAAGAACAACAGCAAGAAATTGCAGACCAACAAGCCCAAAAACATGAGACCAAAAGGGTTACTTCTTCTGAGTTAGAAAAAATTCTTTATGAAGCACTACCTGTTCTTGATCACGGTTTTGTAAGAGTAGTTGATTATATGGGGGATGATAGCTCTATAGTTCAATCAGCTAGAGTTTCTTATGGAAAGGGAACAAAAAAAGTTTCTACAGATGAAGGTCTAATTAAATATTTAATGAGACACTGGCACTCAACTCCTTTTGAGATGTGTGAAATAAAGTATCATGTAAAACTTCCAATTTTCATAGCAAGACAGTGGATTAGACATAGAACTGCAAATGTAAATGAATATTCAGCCCGATATTCAATTCTAGATAAAGAATTTTATGTTCCAGAAAAAAAACATTTATCAGCACAATCTGCAATTAATAGGCAAGGCAGAGGCGATTTAATTACAGGTGAGCAAGCAGATGAAGTTCTTCAAATTTTAAAAGATGATGCAACAAGAACTTATTCTAATTATGAGAAAATGCTCAACGAAAAATTTGATGGAACCATTATAGATGAAAAAAAATCTGGCTTAGCTAGAGAGCTTGCAAGAATGAACTTAACTTTAAACTCATATACACAATGGTATTGGAAAACAGATTTACTTAATCTTTTAAACTTTTTATTTTTAAGAGCTGATAGTCACGCTCAATATGAAATTAGAGTCTATGCAGAAGCTATGTTAGATACAGTAAAAAAATGGGTTCCTATTACTCACTCTGCTTTCTTAGATTATCGAGTTGGTGCTGTTCATGTTTCAGCCAAAGGCAAGAAAGTAATTCAACAAATGGCTAGAGGTGAAAAAGTTACTTATGAAAGTTCAGGACTATCTAAAAGAGAATGGAATGAATTAATGACGTCTTTCGAATTTAAAGATAAATTAATTTAATTTTTTTAATATTTTTTCTGCTATCTCTTTTATTATTAAAGAAATTTCATGTTTTGTATCAGAAAGTGTTAAAGGCATACCTTTGTCTGCAGATTCTCTCAAGTCTTGATGCAACGGAATTTTACCCAAAAAATCTTTATCAAACTCTTTTGCTGTTTTTTCAACTCCACCCTCACCAAAGATATTGTAATTTTTTCCATCATCTGCTCTAAAAAAACTCATATTATCTACTAAGCCAAAAATATTAATTTTTGTTTTATCAAACATCTGAATACCTCTTTTTACATCTAGTAGTGCTATGTCTTGTGGTGTTGATATAATAATCGCGCCGTCTACTTTTATATGTTGAGCAAAAGTAAGCTGTGTATCTCCAGTTCCTGGCGGCATATCAACAACAATAATATCAAGGTCATTCCAAAGCACTCTTTCCGTTAATGTTTTGATAGCACTGATAACCATAGGTCCTCGCCAAATCATTGGTGTAGTTTCTTCAACTAAAAATCCCATCGACATGCACTGGACTCCATGACTATCAATAGGCACTATATATTTTCCATCTTTATTCTCTGGCTTTTCATTTCTACCAATTAATTTTGGGAGCGATGGACCGTAGATATCTGCATCTAGTAAACCAACATTCTTACCCAACTGTTTTAAGGAAAAGGCCAAGTTCACTGCAAAAGTAGATTTACCAACCCCACCTTTTGCGCTTGAGACCATAACGGTAAATTTAGTTCCTTTTATTGGATTTTTAACAAAATTCTTTGGTGCAAGCTTTTCTTTCATTGCTTGGCTCATTTCTGCTTTTTTTTCGGACATAATACCGCTTTAAGTTAACTTGTTTTTAGCAATAAAGTAACTATATAAAGTGTCATGAATTTCAAAGACAAAACTTTTAAAAATCAATCACCTTGGGGATCTGATTCTGGTAATAATAACGGATCAGGAAACACAAACCAACCACCAAACCTAGATGAAATTATAGCTAATATTCAAAAAAAAATTAATCAATTCTTCCCTGGCGGAAAATCTGGGGGCAGCAAGCCTATTTTTGTGGGTTTGATCATTTTGATTCTACTTTGGTTAGCAAGCGGCCTTTATAGGGTGTTACCAGATGAGCAAGGTGTTGTTTTACGATTTGGTAAATTTATTAAAACAACTCAACCAGGATTAAATTATCATTTACCATTACCTATCGAAAGAGCGTTAACTCCTAAAGTTACAAAAGTTAATAGAATTGATATCGGATTTAGACCAGCTAGTGACAGCGGCAGATCATCATCAGGTGTTGGAAACGTACCGGAAGAAAGTTTAATGCTAACAGGAGATGAAAACATTGTCGACATAAACTATTCTGTATTTTGGTTAATTAAAGATGCTGGAAAATTTTTATTTAACATTCAAAGCCCAGTAGAAACTGTTAAAGCTGCATCTGAAACTGCAATGAGAGAAGTTATCGCAAGAAGTCCAATTCAATCCATCCTAACCGAGGGAAGATTGCAAATCGAAACAGATGTACAGGTAATAATTCAAAATATTTTAGATGAATATGGTTCTGGAATTCAAATTACTCAAGTACAAACACAAAAAGCCGATCCACCTAGTCAAGTAATTGATGCTTTTAGAGATGTACAAGCTGCAAGAGCAGACAGAGAAAGATCTAAAAATGAAGCCGAAACTTATGCTAACGATGTTATTCCAAGAGCTCGAGGAGAAGCGGAAAAAATTTTACAAGAAGCTGACGCCTATAAACAACAAGTAGTCGCTGCATCTGAAGGTGAAGCAAGTAGGTTCCTAGCAATTTATAATGAATACAAGAATGCAAAACAAGTAACGCAAGAGCGTATGTACTTTGAAACAATGGAAAAAGTTTTAGCTGATATAGATAAAGTTATAATTGATAAAGATTCAGGACAAGGCGTAGTTCCATATTTACCCCTTCCGGAATTAAAGAAGAGAGGAAGTACTAATTAATGAAAATTTCAAAACTTTTAGTGCCTGCTATTATTTTAATCGGGATTGTCGTTTTCCAATCTCTTTTTATAGTTAAAGAAATAAATCAAGCTATCGTATTACAATTTGGTAATCCAAAAAGAATAATCACAGAACCAGGATTAAAAGTAAAATTACCTTTTATTCAAAACGTTGTTTACCTAGATAGACGTGTTCTTAATCTAGACAATCAGCCCGAGGAAGTAATTGCAGCCGATCAAAAAAGATTAATAGTTGACGCTTTTGCTAGATTTCAAATTGTTGATCCATTAAAATTTTATATTTCAGTTGGAAATGAAAGAGTTGCTAGATCAAGATTATCAACAATTATCAATTCAAGAATTAGAGGTGTGTTAGGAACACAAGAATTAGCTACTTTGCTTTCAACTGAAAGAGCCAAACAAATGACAATTATTCAAAATGATGTAAACGAAGAAGCTAAAAGTTTTGGAATTAAAATTGTAGATGTAAGAATTAAAAGAGCTGATTTACCACAAGCAAATAGTGAAGCAATTTATAAAAGGATGCAGACTGAAAGACAAAGAGAAGCTAAAGAATTTAGAGCGGAAGGAGCAGAAATAGCCGCAAAAATAACTTCAACGGCTGACAAAGATGTGACAGTGCTTTTAGCTAATGCAAACAAACAATCACAGATCCTAAAAGGGGAAGGTGATGGTCAAAGAAATAAAATTTTTGCAAATGCTTTTGGGCGAGACGCGCAGTTTTTCAGTTTCTATAGAGCGATGCAAGCATACGAAACTGCTTTAATAGGAGGAGAAACATCTTTAGTTCTCTCCCCTGATAGTGAATTCTTTAAGTTTTTTGGTAAAACAGGGACTGCAAGGAAAAAACCATAAATTTTAAAATGAAAGACCTCATAACAGCTTTAGGGTTGTTACTTTTTATAGAGGGATTATTTTTAGCCATTTTTCCAACAAGAATAAAAAATATGCTTAAATCGATTGAAGATGTTCCCTCAACTAAATTAAGGAGCATTGGAACTTTTTTTTTGTTATTAGGGTTTTTAATTGTTTGGTATATAAAAAATTAAATGCAAAATTTTAAAAAAATATTATTAAGTTTTTTTCTTTTAAATTTAATATTTACTAATTCATTAACTGCAAAACCTGTTCCAGCTTCTTTTGCAGATCTTGCTGAAAAACTAATGCCTTCTGTAGTAAATATTTCTACAACACAAACTATTAAAACATCTGCTAATCCTTTTCCTTTTCAATTTCCTCCAGGCTCGCCTTTTGAAGAAATGTTTAAAGATTATAATCAACCAAGGGAAAGACAGGCATCTTCTTTAGGATCAGGATTTATAATTAATAAAAATGGTACTATTATCACCAACAACCACGTAATTAATAATGCAGACGATATTGTCGTTATAGTGGGTGACAAGGAATATAAAGCTGAAATTATAGGTGCTGATCCTTATGCTGATATTGCAGTTTTGAAAATAAATTCGAAAGATATCTTTAAACCGGTAAAGTTTGGAAATTCTGACAAAGCTCGAGTTGGTGATTGGGTGATAGCAATAGGAAACCCTTTTGGACTAGGAGGAACAGTAACTTCAGGAATTATTTCAGCAAGAAATAGAGATATAAATTTAACTCGTTACGATGATTTTATTCAGACAGATGCATCGATAAATCAAGGAAATTCTGGTGGACCACTTTTTGACTTAAATGGTGACGTCATAGGTGTTAATACAGCTATTATAGGACAAGGAGGTTCAGTTGGAATTGGTTTTGCAATTCCCTCTAATGCAGCCTCAGATGTTATTGATCAATTAATTAAATATGGTGAAACAAGAAGAGGATGGTTAGGAGTTAGAATTCAAGAGGTAACTAAAGAGATCGCAGATGTAGAAGGATTAAAAAATACTCAAGGCGCTCTAATCGCAAGTGTTGGTGAAAAAAGTCCTGCAGATAAAGCTGGACTTAAAGCAGGTGATATTATTTTAAAATTTGATGGTAAAAAAATTGACACGATGAGAACACTACCAAAACTGGTTTCTCGAACAGAAGTTGGGAAGTCTGTAGAGTTAGAGATCTGGCGAAATAAAAAAATATTAACCAAAAAGTTAAAGCTAGGTAGATTAGAGTCATCTGCTGATTTTAAAGCAGAGACAAAAACATCCAAACCAAAAGCAAAAACAAAAGATACAGAAATCGAGTCTTTAAAAATTTCAGTTAGAGAGATTACGTCTGATGATATTGAAACTAGAAAATTAAATAAAAACCTTAAAGGAGTCGTGATAACATATATTTCAAATAATAGTCCCGTAGCAAGCTACCTTCAGGTTGGAGATATTATTCTTGAGGTGCAAAAAAATAAGATTTCAAATACAAAACAATTAAAAAATTTAATTGAAGATATTTATAAAGAAGGTAAACAGACAATTTTACTTGCTATAATAAATAAAAATAACCAAAGAAGATATCTTGGTGTTAAAACAAATTAGGTTTGTCTAAGAAAATCATACTTCTTGCTGGTCCAACTGCTTCAGGAAAATCAAAACTTGCAATTGAAATAGCAAACAAAATCGATGGGGAAATTATAAATGCAGATAGCATGCAAGTTTATAGAGATTTTTCTACACTTTCTTCTAGACCATCAAAAACAGATTTAAGAAAAATAAAACATCACCTTTACGGATTTATATCGTCAAAAAAACATTTTTCAACTGGAGCTTGGTTATCTTTAGCAAAAGAAAAGATTAAATTATGCTTAAATAAAAATAAAATACCGATTGTTGTTGGTGGGACTGGTTTATATTTTGAAGCTATTACAAAAGGTATGAGCAAAATTCCTAATATTAATTTTAAAAAAAGAAATAAAATTAGAGATTTACATTTTAAATTAGGGCAAAAAGAATTTTATAAAAAACTTTTGAAACTAGATCCTTTAGTAAAAAATAAAATTGAACCTTTTGATACTCAAAGATCAATTAGAGCCTATGAAGTAAAAAAATTCACAAAAAAATCAATCTATGAATGGTATAAATTAACAAAATCAGATTTTAAAGAATTTGAGATTTATAAAATATTTTTAAACTCCCCGAGAGAAAAAATACTTAAAAACATCTCTAAGAGAACAAAAGAAATGATTAAAGATAATTGCATAGGTGAAGTTAAAGATTTTTTAAAATTAAAAATTGATCCTGCTTTATCAGTTAATAAGATTATAGGTGTTAAGGAAATTAAAGACTATTTAGATCAAAAAATTGACCTAAATCAAGTTATAGAACTTATCAATATAAAAACCAGACAGTATGCCAAGAGACAAGTGACATGGTCTAGAGGCCACATGATCGATTGGAAAAGAGAATATTCAAACAGTTTTCGGGACCTTTCTAAAAATATTTTAAAACTTCTAAGCTAAAACTTGACCAAAGTAATTTCTCCGATAGATTGCAATAATGCCAAAATTATTGTCAGGTGCAGAAATTGTTTTTAAAGCCTTAGAGGATCAAAAAGTTGAATATATTTTTGGTTATCCCGGGGGCGCTGTGCTTCCTATTTATGATGAGCTAAAAAATCATAAAACAATTAAACATATTTTAGCAAGACATGAACAAGGAGCTGGTCATGCCGCTGAAGGTTACGCAAGATCATCAGGTAAACCAGGCGTTGTATTGGTTACCTCAGGTCCAGGTGCAACAAACGTGGTTACTGCTTTAGCTGATGCATACATGGATTCAATTCCTTTGGTTTGTATTAGCGGACAAGTTCCAACACATTTAATTGGAACAGACGCTTTTCAAGAATGTGACACAACTGGAATTACAAGACCATGCACGAAGTATAACTGGTTAGTAAAAGATATAAATGATCTAGCTAAAATTTTACACATAGCTTTTGAAGTTGCAACCTCAGGAAGACCAGGTCCAGTGTTAGTAGACATTCCAAAAGATATTCAGTTTAAAAAAGGAACATATGAGTTTAAAAAAAATAAGAATTTAAAATTAAACGGTTCTAAAAATAAAAAAATTTCTGAAAAAGAACTAGACCAATTTATAGAAATGATGAAAAAATCATCTAAACCTATTTTTTATACTGGCGGAGGTGTAATTAACTCAGGACCTGAAGCTAGTAAATTATTAAGAGAGTTAGTGTCGATAACAGGATTTCCTATCACATCTACTTTACAAGGACTCGGCGCATTTCCAGGTAGTGACTCTAATTTTTTAGGTATGCTCGGTATGCACGGAACTTATGAAGCCAATAACGCTATGCATGACTGCGATTTAATGATTAATATTGGAGCAAGATTTGACGATAGGATAACTGGAAAGATTGATGAGTTTTCTCCAAAATCAAAAAAAATTCACGTAGATATTGATCCATCCTCAATTGGAAAGAATGTAAAAGTAGATTTAGCGTTAGTTAGCGATGTAAATACATTTCTTTCAAATCTTATTAAAAGATTTAAAGTTAAAAATAAAAATTTTATAGACGTAAATAAAAAAAATATTGATAAGTGGTGGAAACAAATTGACAAATGGAGAGAGAAAAAATCTCTAGGATTTATAAATAGCAATAAAACTATCAAGCCTCAATTTGCAGTGCAGAGACTTTATGAGTTAACTAAAAATAGAGAGACATACATTACGACTGAGGTAGGTCAACATCAAATGTGGGCAGCTCAACATTATAAATTTGATGAACCAAATAGATGGATGACTTCAGGAGGTTTAGGTACGATGGGCTTTGGCTTGCCTGCCGCTATAGGCGTTCAAATAGCTCATCCAGGAAAGTTAGTTATTGATATTGCAGGAGAAGCATCTGTTCTTATGACCATGCAAGAGATGTCCACAGCTGTTCAATACAAACTTCCTATTAAAATTTTTATCTTAAACAATGAATACATGGGAATGGTTAGACAATGGCAAGAGCTCTTGCATGAAAAAAATTATTCTGAAAGTTATACAGCTGCTTTACCTGATTTTGTAAAATTAGCAGAAGCCTACGGGTGTGTCGGTATTCGAGCAACCAAACCAAGTGAATTAGACGAAAAAATTAATGAAATGATGAATACTGATAGACCAGTAATTTTTGATTGTTTAGTTGATAAAATGGAAAATTGTTATCCTATGATACCTTCTGGAAAAGCTCACAACCAAATGCTTTTAGGTCCTGAAGATGAAAAAGAAGAAATTTCAGCAGAAGGGAAGACTTTAGTTTAATGGCAAAATCGAAATCAGCTTATAGTGAACCAACAAAACTTGGAAAATCAGATCATCATATTATTGTAGTTTGGGTAGATAATGAAACTGGAGTTTTAGCAAGAGTTATAGGATTATTTTCTGGGAGAGGTTATAATATTGAATCTTTAGCTGTTGCTGAGGTAGATAAACTAAAACATTTATCTAGGATCACAATTGTTTCAATTGGGACTCCTCAAGTTGTTGAACAAATAAAATTACAATTAAGAAAACTTCTATGCGTACATAAGGTAGCAGATTTTAAAAGAAGTGATCCTGATATATTATTTAGAGAATTAGCTTTGTTTAAAATTGTTTCATCTTCAAAAAACCAAGAAAAAGTTAAAAAAGTATGCAAAAAATATAATTCAGTTATCTTAGATAAATCAAAAAAGTCTTTCGTTATTCAAATAACTGCTTTAAGAAGAGAAGTTGATAAATTGATTACAACTATAAAGCCTATGGGATTAGTTAGCGTTTCTAGAACTGGTGCTGTAGCAATGACTAGAGGACCAGAAACATTTAAATAATTTAGGAGAAAAAAAATGAAAATGTATTACGAAAAAGATTCAGATGTAAACTTAATTAAGCAAAAAAAAGTTGCTATATTTGGATATGGTAGCCAAGGCCATGCTCACGCTTTAAATTTAAAAGATAGTGGCGTAAAAGAAGTTGTTGTTGCTCTTAGAGAAAATTCTTCTAGTGTTAAAAAAGCAGAGTCAGCTGGTTTAAAAGTTATGTCTTTGTCCGATGCTGCAGCATGGGCAGATGTTGTTATGATTTTAACACCCGACGAATTACAGGCCCAGATTTATAAAAATCATGTTGAGCAAAGAATGAGAGAAGGAACAAGTTTAGCTTTTGCTCATGGATTAAATATTCACTATAAATTAATTGAAGCGAGAAAAGATTTAGATGTTTTTATGGTTGCACCAAAAGGACCTGGACATTTAGTACGAAGTGAATTTCAAAAAGGTGGTGGGGTACCATGTTTAATGGCAGTACACAAAGACAGTTCTGGCAAAGCTAGAGATCTTGCTATGTCATATGCTGCTTGTATTGGTGGAGGAAAATCAGGAATTATTGAAACGAATTTTAAAGATGAATGTGAAACAGACTTATTTGGTGAACAAACAGTTTTATGCGGAGGTTTGGTTGAGTTGATTAAAAATGGTTTTGAAACGTTAACAGAAGCTGGTTATCCACCAGAGATGGCTTATTTTGAAGTTCTTCATGAAGTAAAATTAATTGTAGACTTAATTTATGAAGGTGGAATTGCAAATATGAATTATTCGATTTCTAATACAGCTGAGTATGGTGAGTACGTCTCAGGTAAAAAAATAGTAGATAGTAAATCTAAAGAAAAAATGAAAGAGGTTCTTAAAGATATTCAATCTGGTAAATTTACTAAAGACTGGATGAAAGAATGTGAAAGTGGACAAAAAAACTTCCTAAAGATGAGAGCTGATTTAGCGAAGCATCCAATCGAAGAGGTGGGTAAAAAATTAAGAGGTATGATGCCTTGGATTGGTAAAAACAAATTAGTAGATCAATCTAAGAACTAAAGCCCGTTTTAGTCTTTAAAACATACAAAATATTTGGCAAACTCCCTTTTTGATTGTATTATAATTTAATTTAATATTTTCAATTTTTTTAAATATTAATTCAAAAGAGGGAAATGAGCGACAAAAACAGAATTATAATTTTTGATACTACCATGCGTGACGGTGAGCAATCACCAGGCGCATCTATGAGCTTAGAAGAAAAAATTCAAATTTCTCGAGTATTTGACGAACTTGGAGTTGATGTTATTGAAGCAGGTTTTCCTATAGCTTCACCTGGAGATTTTGAAGCCGTAACTGAAATCAGCAAAATATTAAAAAGATCAACGCCATGTGGTTTAGCTAGAGCTACTAAAAAAGATATCGATGCCTGTAAAGAGTCATTAAGTCATTCTGAAAAATTTAGAATACACACTTTTATTTCAACAAGTGCACTTCACATGAAGCATAAGCTTAATAAATCCTCAGAGGAAGTTTTAGATGCAATTAAAGAAAGCGTATCTTATGCAAGGAAATTTACTGACGACGTTGAATGGTCTTGTGAAGATGGAACAAGAACAGACATGGACTACATGTGTAAGACTGTTGAGCTTGCTATTAAATCGGGAGCAAGAACTATAAATATTCCTGATACTGTTGGTTACTCAGTTCCCTCAGAATTTAAAACTATTATTGAAACTTTAATGAACAAAGTACCAAATATCGATAAAGCTATTCTTTCTACACATTGTCATAACGATCTTGGTTTAGCAGTTGCAAACTCTTTAGCAGGTGTAACAGCCGGTGCAAGACAAGTTGAATGTACCATTAACGGTATTGGGGAGCGAGCAGGTAATGCTGCATTAGAGGAAATTGTCATGGCTATAAAAACTAGAAATGATTTAATGCCATTTACTACTGGAATAAATACAAAATTAATTAGCAAAGCATCAAAAGTCGTCTCTAATGCAACAGGGTTTCCTGTTCAATACAACAAAGCAATAGTTGGAAAAAATGCCTTTGCCCATGAGTCTGGTATTCACCAAGATGGCATGCTTAAGAATAGAAAAACATATGAAATTATGACTCCGGAAAGTGTTGGAGTTAAAAAAACTTCTTTAGTAATGGGAAAACATTCTGGTCGTCATGCCTTCAAAGATAAATTATCTGATCTTGGTTATGTTGGAATAACAGATGACGTTATTCAGTTAGCGTTTGGAAAATTTAAAATCTTAGCAGATAAAAAAAAACATGTTTACGATGAAGATATTGCCGCTCTAGTTGATGACAGTTTAATAAAGGAAGAAAATGTTGTTAAACTTAAATCATTAAAAGTTGTAGCAGGTACTGGTGAACCTCAAACAGCCGAAATGACTTTAGATATTTTAGGTGAAATTAAAACAGGCTCAGAGACTGGAGACGGACCAGTTGATGCAATATTTAAATGTATCAAAAAATTGTATAAGCATGAAATAAATTTACAACTATATCAAGTACATGCAGTAACTGAAGGAACAGATGCTCAAGCTACAGTTAGTGTACGGATAGAAGAAAATGGAAAAACAACGGTGGGCCAGGCAGCAAACACTGATACTTTAGTCGCTTCTGCAGAAGCCTATTTGAATGCATTAAATAAATTAATAATTAAACGTAAACGTAAAGCTCCAGACGATAGTGTAAGCGTCTCAGCATAAAGGATAAAAAAATGTGGAAAAAACTTCAACAAGTGTGGTCACAAGATATGGCCATAGACCTAGGAACAGCTAATACCTTAGTAGTAGTAAAAGGAAAAGGAGTAGTTTTAAACGAACCATCAGTAGTAGCGATCATTAACGAAATGGGAAAAAAAACAGTTTTAGCTGTGGGAGACGAAGCAAAAACTATGTTGGGTAGAACCCCTGGAAATATCAGTGCAATTAGACCATTGAGAGATGGGGTTATTGCGGATTTTATTGTAACGGAAGAAATGATCAAACATTTTATAAAGAAAGTGCACGTTAAAAATACTTTTGCAAATCCAAGAATTTTAATCTGCGTTCCAACAGGTTCAACACCGGTTGAAAGGAAAGCTATTCAAGACTCAGCACTAGCAGCTGGAGCAAGAAGAGTTCAATTAATTGAAGAACCTATTGCTGCTGCTATTGGAGCAGGACTTCCGATTTCAGAGGCTACTGGTTCAATGATTGTAGATATTGGTGGCGGCACAACCGAGATCGCCGTAATGTCTTTGGGAGGTGTGGTATTCTCTAAGTCTTTACGTGTAGCGGGCGATGCCATGGATGGCGCAATCATTAATTACATGAGAAAAAAATTTAATTTATTAATTGGTGAGTCTACAGCAGAAAAAATCAAAAAAGAAATTGGTACAGCCATACCAACTTCTAACAATTTTTTTTTAATGAAAGGAAGAGATATTAGGACAGGAACTCCAAAGGAAATATCACTTACCGAAGAAGATGCATGTGAGGCATTAATGCCAATATTATCACAAATGTTATCTGCGATTAAAGAAGCTTTAGAGAGCACACCACCAGAATTATCTGCTGACTTGGTAGATATGGGATTGGTATTAACAGGTGGTGGAGCTTTATTAAAAAATATTGATAAATTAATTTCTAAAGACACAGGTTTGCCAGTAACTATCGCAGATAATCCTTTGGAATGTGTTGCGCTAGGCACAGGAAAAGCATTGGAGAATGAAGAATTATTTTCTACAATGTTGTCTGAGTATTAATTTAAAAAAAATTAAATGTCTGATAGAAGAGATGATTTTATAATCGCCTTACGTTATTCTCTTTTAAAAAAAGGAGCAAAACAAAAGTTTTCTTTGTTTTTTTTAATCATACTTTCTATTTTTATAATTACTTTAGACAGATTATCTATTCCACCAATAAATTATGTACGGGCTACAATTAATGATTTAGTTTACCGAGTTACAGTATTAGGAGCTCTCCCTGGAAAAACTATGATTTATCTAAACTTAAAAGCAAAAACACATTTTAACATTTACGATGAAAATAATTCTTTAAAAAAAGAATTAGAATTATTAAAAAAAAATCAATACGATATTTCATACTTACAAACTGAAAATGAAAATTTAAAATTAGCGCTTGGCTTAGAAAAAGTTAAAAACTCTGATGAAGACATTGTAACTATTGCAAAAACAATAGTTGATCAATCAAGCCCGTTTTTAAAGTCATTAATAATTAACAAGGGAACAAAACATGGGATCGTTAAAGGAATGACAGTTTTTAGTAAAAACTATCTTATTGGAACCATTGTTGAAACCAATTACATTAGTTCAAGAGTTTTATTGATTACGGATTTAAACAGTAAAATCCCAGGAATTATTGAAGATTCAGATGTGAATATTATTCTTGCAGGTAACGGTAACAAAAATAATTTTAATCTAGAATATTTACCTGAAGAATTTCTGCTTGAACCTAATAAAATAATTTTTACATCAGGTAAGGACGGTTTTCTAAAAACTGGCACGCCTATAGCCAAGACTTACTTGAACAAAGATAATAAAATAAAAATCAAATCTTTAACAGACCCACAACAGGCTTCAATCGTTCATGTAACGAAAGGACAATTTAAAAATTAATTATGTATAGTCTTAAATATCTAAAAGAAACTTTTCTAAGATCTCTTCCAATTATTCTTTTATATTTCGTTTCATTTAATAGTTTTGAAGGATTAAAAGATTTACCGAATTTTCTTTTATTTTCTTTTAATTTTCAAATGATAATTATTTATTTTTATACTCTGAAGTATTCAGATTATTTAGGCACTGGACATATTTTTATAGCAGGTATTATAAATGATGTTGTAATTGGAACACCACTTGGAGCCAGTTCTTTGTCTTACTTAACTTTGTGTTTTTTTACAAGTTATATTAAAAATGTAACTCTTAGACCCAAAATGACATCAGAGTGGTTTACATTTATCCCTGCTATATTTTTTTCTAACTTAATTTATTTTCTTATTATAAATAACTTTTCAAATTTATCTTTTTATTATGTTGAGCTCTTAAGAAATTCTTTTTTTACTTTTTTATTTTTTCCTATTTTTTATTTTATATTTAAAAAATATCAAATGAGGTTTAAAGAAGAGTAATGCTTAGTTTTAATTCTTCAAATATTGCTAGCAAAACAATAACTATTGGCCGAAGAATGTTTTTAGTTAATTGTTTTAAAGCTGTCGTGTTGTTTGGAATTGTAGGAAGATTAACAGCACTTCAAGTTACAGAGTCTCGTAAATATAAGTCACTAGCAGATAAAAATAGATTTAGAGAAACTAAAATTGCTCCACCAAGAGGAATCATTCAAGATTATTTTGGGAGTGAAATTGCGTCTAATCAAAAAATATATCAACTACATATTGTTCCTGAAAATACACCTAATATTGATGAGCTTTTTGTTAGGTTGAAAAGTTTAATTAATCTATCCGACCAAAAGATTTTTATTTTAAAAAAAAGAATAGCTAAACAAAAAATTTGGGAAGCAACAATTATATCCGACAATTTAACATGGTCTGAGTTTTCTAGATTAAATTTGTTCCTTCACGAACTGCCAGGTGTTCAACCGGTAGTTTCAGTTGCAAGATTTTACAACAGTAATTCATCTGCTCATGTAGTTGGTTATGTTTCTGAAATAAGTGCTAAAGATCTTAAAAATAAAAAATATTTATCTAATTTAAATATTGCAGGTGTAGCGATTGGAAAAACAGGTTTAGAAGCCTCTCTAGACGAAGAGATGTTAGGTACGCCTGGGTATCTTAGATATGAGGTTAATGCCTACGGAAAAAGAATAAAACAAGTTTCGACTGACGAGGGTTTAAAAGGAAAAACTTATAGAACAACTCTTGATCTTGAAATTCAAAAAATTTCAGCGCAAGCTTTAGAAAACGTTAGTGGAGCGATTTGTGTAATGGATATTTATAATGGAGATATAGTCAGTATGGTTTCGTCGCCAAATTTTAATCCAAATTCATTTGTTCACGGTGTTAAAGATAAAGAATGGAAAGAAATCCAATCAAATATAGATAAACCAATGATCAACAAAGCTGTATCGGGGCTTTACCCTCCTGGCTCAACAATTAAGACTTTGACTGCTCTAAGTGCTTTAGAAAATGATATTGTGAGTCCTAACCTTTTAATTAAGTGTGATGGGTATATCGATTTTTATGGAGAAAAATATCATTGTTGGAAAAAAGAAGGCCACGGAGTCCTGAATCTTAAGGGAGCCATCAAACGTTCATGTGATGTTTATTTTTATGAAGTAGCCCGAAAACTTGGTGTCGATAGACTCTCAGAAACTGCTAAAAAGTTCGGCCTCGGAAAAAAAGTTTTGAAAAATTTTAATGAAGAGAAATCTGGCGTGGTACCAAACACTAAATGGAAGTTAAATCAGATTGGAAAAAATTGGTATTTAGGTGAAACACTTCACGCGGGAATAGGTCAAGGTTATTTTTTAAGCACACCAATTCAACTATGTTTAATGACGGCTCAGTTAGCAAATGGTGGATTTAAGATTAATCCTCGGATAATTGTTGATGAAAATGATAAAGCGAATAGTCTACAAGAATATTTAGATTACAGAAAGAAGAATCCAAACGACAATAACTCTATTGATCTACAGGTTTTTAATTTTAATTTAAAACCTCTTTTTAGAAATCAAGAAAATATAAACTTTGTAAAAGATGCAATGTTTGCGGCTACTAACGAAGTAGGTGGAACTTCATATCGTTCAAGACATACAGATAAAAAATTTATGTTTGCTGGAAAAACAGGTTCATCCCAAATAAAAAGATTTACTGAGGCACAAAGAGAAGCAGAGGTTAAACAAACTGACATTGCTCACAAAGAAAGAGATCATGCATGGTTTGTGGCATTTGCACCAGCTAAAGACCCCAAATATGCTATTAGTGTTTTAGTTGAACATGGTGGATCTGGCAGTAGTGCAGCTGCACCTGTTGCAAAAAAAGTAATTAAAAAAATTATCGAGCGACATGAAATAAGAAATACTATGAATGGTATTAAAATAGGGGAAAATATTTAATGTTATATAGTAGAAATTCTTTACACACCCCATTTGCTGTTAGAGATAAATTATTTAACCTAGATTTTATCCTTTTTTTTTCAGTTTTATTACTAGGTATCATTAGCATTTTTGCACAGTATTCCTCAAGTGGCGGTCAGTGGGAGTCTCATTCTATAAATCACGCTATAAGATTTTTAATTTTTTTTTCATTTTTCATATTAATCTCGTTCATTAATGTTACACTTTGGAATAGATTTAGTTTTTTAATTTTTATAAGTATTATTTTATTGCTCTTAGCTGTTAAATTTTTTGGCCTTCAATCCCAAGGGTCAAGGCGTTGGATTAATTTGTTTGTATTTGTTTTGCAGCCTTCGGAGCTAATGAAAATTGGAATTATTCTATTTCTTGCTAACTATTATCATCGAATATCATCAGGAGATGTTAACAAGCTTAAATATTTGCTCGTTCCAGTAGTTGCAATATTTATTCCTTTTACAATGGTAGTGACTCAACCTGATCTTGGTACTGCACTATTAATTTTATTTAGTGGTATAGTAGTTACTTGGCTTGCGGGTGTAAGATGGAAAATTTTTGCTTATCTTTCTTTGTTAGCTTTAGTGCTAGCTCCTATTGCTATTTCTTTTTTAAAACCTTATCAAAAAAGTAGGATTCTAAGTTTTCTAAATCCAGATTTAGACCCACTAGGCGCAGGCTATCAGATTATTCAATCAAAAATAGCTATAGGATCAGGAGGTCTTTTTGGTAAAGGCTTTTTGAATGGTTCACAAGCTTATTTAGATTTTTTACCTGAAAAGCATACTGATTTTATTTTTACACTTTACGCGGAAGAGTTTGGTTTTTTCGGTTCAATTTTTATGATTTTACTATATTTCTTAATCACATACAGAATTGTTCATATAGGAAATATAACAAGAAGTATTTTTGGTAAGCTTTTTTGTTACGGTTTTTCAACTGCTTTTTTTATTTATGTTACGGTCAACATGAGCATGGTACTAGGATTGTTACCTATTGTTGGTGCGCCCTTACCCATACTTTCTTATGGCGGCTCATCAATGTTAGCTATTATGTTTGGTCTTGGCATTGTAATGTCTTGTAATGTTTACAAAAACAACACAGTCAGCTAATAATTAGTCAAATATTTTTAAAATTACCCATTAAAGTAATATTTTTTAAAAACGAGATTGAACGAATCATCTCTTGCATATAATGTTATTACGTGGTTAAATTTAAAGATAATATGTTTGGTGATAACAAAGATAAATTAATAAAACTAGTAGTAGAGAAATCAACTATTGGAGCAGATTTTACAATTGAAGGATTAGTTAATTCAGCTGGCGATGTTGAACTTGGCGGGTCTTTTAAAGGACCAGTAAATGTAAAAGCACTTCACATAAAAGAGAAGGGATCAGTTATTGGCGATATTAATGCTGAAACTTTAGAAGTTCACGGGTTTGTTGACGGAACTGTTTCTGCGCAAAAAATAGTAATTGGACCTACAGGAGAAATTAAGGGAGATTTATCATTTACTGAAAATCTAAGAGTTGACGACGGGGCTAGATTAGACGGAATGGTTAAAAAAGTACCACTTGCGAAGATCGAAAATAAAGTAACTAATTTTTTAGACACAACAAAAGCAGTTAGAAAAACATTTCTTAAAAAAGACTAGGTTGGCAGCAAGCCTCTCTTGCACAAAATATCACAGCGCAAAATTTTGATTCTAGAATATAAGTTCATATGAGCAATTATATTTGTAAATCTGCTGGTATCGTTGGCGCTGGTATCCAAGGAATTTGTACTGGCTTACAACTTCTTAAAAAAAATATTCCAGTTACTATTTTTGATAAAAATGATCCAGCGAAGATGGCCTCATATGGCAACGCAGGACATTTTTCGCCTTATGCTGTTTTACAATTTAATAGACCAGATATTTTAGTAAATATTCCAAAGATGCTTTTTAGTTCTTACGGACCATTAGCTTTAAAATGGAATTACGTTCCAAAAATGATTCCATGGATGTGGAAGTTTGTTAAAAATTGTAACACAAAGTCTATGCTACATACAGCAAAGTACATGCACCAAATTTTAGACTTATCTTTAGATGCTTATGATGACGCCTTTAAAGAAATTGACACAACTGGTCTAGTAGAAAGAAAAGGTATTATTTACGCTTGGACTAATGAGAACTTAAAAAGTAGAAATTTAGAAATTAAAGTCAGGGAAGATCTCGGCGTTAAACAAACTTTAATCTCTAAGAAAGAAATTTCAGATTTAGAGCCCAACTTACAACCTATTTTTGATTCTGGTGTTTTATTTGATTATGCATGGCACGCTAGAGACCCTTATGCGATTTCAAAAAAATTATTTGATCTTTATATTAAGAAAGGTGGAAAATTTATTAAAGCAAATGTTACCCATATAAATCAAATAAACTCAGACGAAACTTTAATTAAAACCGAAGACAAAGATTATATATTTGAGAAAACAGTTATCGCTTGTGGGGCATTTTCAAAAAAGTTAACTGATCAATTAGGTGAGAATATTCCTCTTGATACTGAAAGAGGTTATCATGTTCATTTCAAGGACATGGATCACCTGCTTTCAAGAGCTGTTATTAATCTAGACCGTGGTTTTGGTTTAACACCAATGAACCAAGGCATGAGAGCTGTTGGAACTGTAGAGCTTGGAGGATTAAACAATCCACCATCAAAAAAAAGAATTGATTACATCGTTCGTTGTGCAAAAGAACTATTACCTCAACTTGACAAACATGAAGACGAGTGGCTTGGGTTTAGACCAACACTACCTGATTTCTTGCCTATTTTAGGTCCATCACAAAAAAATAAAAATATCATCTATGCCTTTGGACATCACCATTTAGGTTGGACGCTTGGGGCAATTACTGGCAAAATAGTGTCAGGAATAGTGGCAGAGGAAAAAACAAATTTAGATTTATCTCCTTATAATTCATCAAGGTTTAATTAGAAATTTATTTGTCAAAAAAATATTTAGCCTACACACTATTAATTTGTACGACACTTATTTGGTCTGTTAACTTTATAATAGGCAAGTTTGCTTATTTATTTGAAGTACCCCCACTAAGCTTAAACTTTCTAAGGTGGGCTTTGGTCTGGATAATATTATTTCCATTTACATATAGAGAGATATTTTTGAATATAAAATTAATTAAAAAAAATATTATTTATTTAACAATATTAGCCATCACTAGTGTAAGTGCATTTAACTCTTTAGTTTATTTATCTCTTAATTATACTCAGGCAATAGATACTATATTGATGATCTCAATAACTCCTGTCTTTGTTCTTTTTTTATCTTCAATATTGGGAATAGAAAAATTTAAATTTATTCAATTTATAGGTTTAATAGTTTCCTTTACCGGAGTTTTAATTATTTTTTCACATGCAGACTTGAATAAAATTATAAATTTAAACTTTAACAGAGGTAATGGGTGGATGCTACTTGCTGTTTTTTCTTGGGCTTTATATTCAAGCTTATTAAAGAAAAAAAAATTACCATTTTCAACTTTAGGTCTAGTTGAAATTTTAGCATCGATAGGATTGATATTTTTAATACCACAATTTATCGGCGAGCAAATGTATGGTAAGGAAATCAAATTTAATAAGGCCTTTTTTTTAATTTTATCTTTTGTTACATTCTTTGCTTCTATCGGTGCTTACTATTCTTGGAACAAAGCAATAGGAATAATAGGTCCTAATAGAGCTAGTATTTTTTTACATCTTATGCCTGTGTTTGGTGTAATTTTAGCAATAGTTTTATTAAAGGAAAAATTTCAAATTTATCATTTTATTGGAGCTGGATTTATAGTAACAGGTATTTACTTATCAAATAGGAAATATCAATGATTAAAGTTGCAATACTTGATGACTATCAAAATGCTTTTGAGCATATAATCAATATCAAAAGCTATAAGGATAAATACAATTTTAAAATTTTTAACAAACCTTTTTATAGCGAAGCAGAAGCAAGCGTTGAACTGCAGGAGTTCGAAGCACTTTTTATTATGAGAGAAAGAACGCCATTAACTAAATCTTTGATTGAAACCTTGCCCAACCTTAAGTTTATCATGACCAGCGGTACGAGAAATAAAGCAATTGATCTTGATGCAGCAAAAAATAGAAATATTATAGTTTGCGGAACTGAAATCAACTCTAATCCTACTGCAGAACTAGCATGGACATTAATCTTGGGACTTGCTCGAAATATTAAACAGGAAGCAGATAATATGTTCCAAGGATACTGGCAAACGAGTATTGGTTTAGAGCTAAAAGGTAAAATGCTTGGATTAATAGGTCTTGGAAAAATAGGAACTCAAATGGCAACCATAGGTAAAGCATTTGGTATGCAAGTTTCTGCGTGGAGTGAAAATCTTGATTTAACGCACGCGAACAAAATAGGAGTTTTACCTATGACAAAAGAAGATCTTTTATCTGCTTCAGATTTTATCTCTATTCATGTTGTTTTGGGGGAAAGGTATAAAAATTTGATTACTTCAAAAGAATTTAGTCTTATGAAAAAAAGTGCATTTTTAATAAATACATCAAGAGGACAAATTATTAATGAGTCAGATCTTATTAAAGCATTAGAGGATGAGATTATAGCTGGAGCAGGATTAGATGTTTATGATAAAGAACCATTACCACAGGATCATAAGTTAAGATTTTTTCCTAATGCTCTTTTACTACCTCATTTAGGTTACGTAACAGTAGAAAACTATGCATTATTCTATACTCAAATGCTCGAAAACTTAGACTCTTGTTTTGAAAATAAACCTTTAAGAAAATTAATATAAATAATTAGTGCAATTTCAAGTTGTATTGATATACTCAGTATGAACTTATTACTTATTTTTATTTAATTAAATTCGCGCAACAATTAAATAAAAATAAAAATACTTTGGGAGATAATGAAAAAAATATTTATTTTGTTAGGATCAATGTTCTTATTAATTGGCTGCGTAGAGTCCGTCGCTGTCATGGGCACCGGTGCTGCGAATGGAAAATTAGTTCAGTCTTCTATTAATACTGGAATAAGTTATGGGATAAAAGCACAAACAGGCAAATCTCCTATGGAGCATGCTTTTGCTTATACAAAAAAAAAAAATTTGGAGTCAAAGCAGGGTTCATGCTCGTCTTTTACTAATAAAAAAAACTTAGAGATTTGTATGTTGGTAAAAGAAAAAATTGCTGCTAGTCCAAAAGGTATGAAAAAAAATAAATCTTCTTTAGAACCCTCAATACAAATCACAAAATCTTTACGAGCATCTATTGATAAAAAATTTGAAATTAAGTACTTAGACTAAACTACCTGAACGCGAAAATTTAAGAAGAAATTTTTTACTTTTATTACTGCTAATACTCTTAGAGGTTGTGTTAAACAATCTACAACGACGAAACTATTTGCTTTTTTAATTTCGTTTAAATGATAAAAAGCATTCTATTTTAAATTAAAAGAATCAAAATTAACTAAAGTTTAATGAAAAAATTATTTATTTTACTAACATCAATGTTTTTATTAGTAGGCTGCGCTGAGACCATGGCTTTATTAGGCCCTATATCAGGCGCTTCTAATGGAAAAATACTTCAATCTTCTTTAAATTCAGCTGTAAATTATGGAGTAAAAAAACGTACGGGCAAAACTCCAATGCAATATGCTCTAGCTTTTGCTGAAGAGAAAAACCCAAATAAAAAAAAAGAGAAGTGTATTTCTTTCATTGAACAAACAAATTCGGAAGTTTGCATGATTGCAAAAAAACAAATGACTTTAGTAAAATCTGCTTTAGAAAAAAAAGCATTTACTACACAAGCTAATATAAAAAAAACAGCTCAAGTTGTTGTAGATAAATCTGTTAAAGTTAAACATAAAGTTAACAATTTAGATAAACCTAAAAAATTGACAAAAGAATTTTTTCTTACATTGAAGACTAAAATAAAAAAATACGACGAAAGATGGTTGGAAAGAATTGAAAAATCTAGTTTACGTCAATAATTATTTTGCCGGTAAGTCTTCGCTTTTCCAACCTAGGCTTTCACCATTTCCTTCAAAGCCGTCACTTATATTAATACATTTAATTTGCTCTTGAGAAAGTAATTGAGCTGCCATCATCGATCTTCCACCAGCTTTACAAATAATCAGAAGTTGTTTTTTTGGATCAATTTTTTTTTTTACTTCTTCAGTAAATTCTTTATTTGCGTCTGGATCTGGAGATCTAGCAATAGTCACAAAGTGAGTTTTTAAGCCTAATTTTTCTCCGTCAGGCCTTCCGATGCTATCCCATTCTTCTTGAGTTCTAACATCTAAAAGCTCAACATCTTTATTTTCATTTATAAAATTTTTTATTTCAGAAGATTTAATTTGTTTGATCATGTGATAGCCCCATTATAAATTAATGGGGCTATAAATCAAATTGTTAAGCAGCTAAAGCTTGCTTAATGTCTGCAATGATATCATCTGGATGCTCGATACCTATTGAGAGTCTTACATAACCTGGCGTTACACCTGCAGCTAACAATTCTTTCTCACTTAATTGACTGTGAGTTGTAGTAGCTGGGTGAATAGCTAGACTTCTAGCATCACCAATATTTGCAACGTGATATAGCATCTTTAAGTTATCAATGAACTTAGCACCATTTTCTTTAGTACCAACATCCATTCCAACTAACGACCCATATCCACCTTTCATATATCTTAATGCTCTATCTTTAATTTCACCTTGGTGATTTGTAGGATAGATTACATTTTGTACTTTTTTCTGAGTTTCTAAAAATGTTACAACTTTCTCTGCGTTAGCACAGTGTTGTTTCATTCTTAATCCTACTGTCTCCAAACCTTGTATGATTTGCCAAGCATTAAATGGACTTAAAGGAGCACCTAAGTCTCTGAGTAAAACTACTCTAGCTCTTATCGCAAAGGGAATGTTAGCTCCTGTTAGTTGAGGAACTGCATCGGCCCATATTGCGCCACCATAACTTTGGTCCGGCTCGTTCATTAAAGGTTGTCTTTTTCGATCTTTAATCCAATCAAAATTTCCACCATCAACAATTATTCCACCTATAGAAGTTCCGTGCCCACCAATGTACTTAGTCAAAGAATGCATTACGACTGCAGCTCCATGAGCTAAAGGTTTACAAATTACGGGCGAAGCTGTGTTATCGATAATTAAAGGTATCCCTTTTTTTCTACCAATATCTGAAACTTCTTTAATTGGAAAAACTCGGAGATAAGGATTTGGACAAGACTCACCATAGTAAGCCCTTGTTTTATTATCAGTTAATTTCTCAAAGTTTTTTGGATCTGCAGGATCAGCAAATCTAACCTCAATACCTTGTTGTCTTAAAGTATTCTTAAACAGGTTTACTGTTCCACCATATAGATCTGTTGAAGCAACAATATTATCTCCAGCTTGAGCTAAGTTTTGAACACAAAATGCCGAAGCTGCTTGGCCTGAACCTACAGCAACTGCTGCAACCCCACCTTCAAGTGCCGCCACTCTCTCTTCAAGAACGTTACATGTTGGATTCATTATCCTTGTGTAAATGTTACCAAATTCTTTTAATCCAAATAAATTTGCAGCAGTTTCTGCATTTTTAAATTGATAAGAAGTCGTTTGGTAAATTGGTACTGCTACTGATGTTGTTGCTGGATCACTTCTGTATGTTCCACCATGCAACGCAATAGTTTCTGGATGTTTATAATCAGCCATTATTTATTCTCCCTTGTTGTTTCTTTTCTTACTGTTTCTTTTTTCATATTATTATAGCCTCCTTACGCTATGTTTCCATAATCTTTCATGTGTTTCGGTATTTTTTTATCCGAACCATACATGAAGTGTTTGCTCATATTTTCCCTAAATCTGCTTGCTGGAACTTTCAAACCAATCGCTTCTGCAACCTCACGTATATGCATAGGACTAGCTCCACAACAAACACCAATGTATTTAACTCCGAGGTCAAATACTTCTTTTGCGAAATTACCGATCTCATATCTATTGCAAAGCAACGGATCTAAGGCAGTTGGGAAAGTTCTGCCATGAGGAGATGGGCAACCACATCCATTATTATCTGGAAGATTAAAAAATGTTGGGTACTTTTCCGTAGTTCTGTAAGGAACTGGTAAAGCAGCAACATGACATTTTAATTCTTTTCTTATTTCTTTAATGTAAGGAAGCATTGTAGCTGGACCTCTAAAACAGTTCAAACCAACAACATCTGCTCCTTGCTCTTCAAGTTTTTTACAAGTTTCTATCACTGTGTAGCCATCTCGCATTTTATTTTCACCCATTGGAGAAATTGTGATTACCGATGGAAGACCTGCTTTTTTAATTTCTTCGAGAGCCACAAAAGCTTCTTCAGCATAATAGAAAGTTTCACCAATTATAAAGTCAGCTCTTTCTTCTTTTGCCCACTTTATCATCTCAGCAAACATACTTCTTATTTCACTTTGAACATTTTTATTATTTTGTTCCCAAATATTGCTATTAGAAATATTTCCTGCCATTAAGTTAATGCCAGTGCCTTCAGGCGCGGTGTCAGCAACTTTTCTTGCTATTTTTAAAGCAGCTCGATTTAAAGGTTCAAGCAAATGTTCTTTGCTAATTACTCTAAGCTTTTCTCTATGGCCATTGTAAGTAAAGGCCTCAACTATATTAGATCCTGCATGTTGAAATTCTTTGTGTAAATTTTCTAAAACTTTAGGATATTCAAGCGCTACTTCTGGAACAAATTCGCCAGAGGTTAAATAACCTCTTCTTTCCATTTCAAACAAGAAACCTTCCGCACAAATCAAAGGCTGTTTGTCTAACGTGTCTAATAAAATATTTCTCATTTTTTCTCCGTTTTAACCGGAGAGATGAAATCTTTTGAGGGAAACATTTGATTTCATCTTCTCCTTTTTAGTACTTCGGCAAAATGCCAGGCGTACAATATGGTTCAAATGCCCGGTTTTTAATTGAAGTTTTCAAAAAAAAACCACCGACTAAAGCGGTGGTCATATAAGATGATCGCTTTAGCAGGATTTTATAAAGCGCTCCGCAATTTGTCTTAAATCAGCGCTGCAAAAACTATAACAAAGTATTATTTGGCTTGTCAACTATAATCTTACAGAAAATTATACTGGATCTATTTACTAATTTTTTGTAACTCGTCTTTCAAAAACAATGCTATTTGTTTCATACCAAAGATTCCTGCATTCTTTTCAGCGACAGAGTTATAATTTGTATTAGTATTCACGTCGTATGTGTAATGAATACCTTTAGTATCTGTAATATATTCAATCCCAGCAATCTCGATTTCATTTTGTTTTAAAAAATTTACATAGTTAGTTATTTCTGGGTTCTCATAATCTTTAATAATCATAAATTTATTTCCATCAGGGTTTGTTGGGCAAAATTGTTCTTCAATATTGCAAGCATCAGCAGGGCACAATTCAAAAGATTCTGAAGCATCGACTTGAACTGTATAAAAGAACTCAGAATTTATGAACTCTACTCGATGAATGACTTTAGGATCAGCTTCTATATAATCTTGTAAAATTGTTATTCCATCTATTGAATCTTCAAAGTTTGAGCCATTTACATATGTCTTTAACTCATCTTTGTTTTTAAACAATTTAACCCCAAGGCCTCTTCCAGCTCTGTTGTGTTTAGTAATAAACGGTTTGGAAAAATGATCAGCACCTTTAAT
Organism: Pelagibacteraceae bacterium; assembly: GCA_016777565.1. Classification (GTDB taxonomy): domain Bacteria; phylum Pseudomonadota; class Alphaproteobacteria; order Pelagibacterales; family Pelagibacteraceae; genus Pelagilacustribacter. The sequence continues at coordinate 775 of JADHRF010000011.1, read as the reverse complement.
TATTTGATCTTTATTATTACAATAAATAGATTTTGGTGTTTTAATTCCAGCTTCATTGAGACGTAAATATTGAAGAGATTTACTGACCTCTAGAGCAAGGGCATTTCCATTATTAATTATTCTTTTTTTGTGATTTTTTAACCAGTTTAAAATAGTTGCTGTAAACTCAGGAGCATAACGGTGTCCTCTTACATGAGAACTTGCACTCATCCTGTTATAAAAAATTCCCTCTGGTGGATTTTTTCCTAGATCAATATTAGCCTTTTCAACATGCCAATCCTCGAACTCAACACCTAAATTTTTTAATTCAGCTTTAAGAGGTAAAGTCCATTCATCATTTTCATGTATTATATGAGCTTTCATAATATCCAGATTCTATAAGTAAAATTTTAATTTACTTAGAAAAAGTTTTTAATTCTAGCACGTTTCCGTGAGGATCTTCTAAAAAGAAAGTTTCTTGCTCTTCTTCTCTGCCCTTAAATCTTACATAAGGTTCGTCAAAGTACTTAATATTATTTGTTTTTAAATTTGTTTTAATCCTCTCAAATACTTCTTTATCTAGGTGTACACCAAAGTGAGGGATAGAAACCGACCCCATATCGACAGCATGTCTTTCTTTTGGAAGTTTAGTATGAGTTTTATGAAGGGTTAATTCATTACCCCAAAAATCAACATCTATCCATTTTCCTTCTTCTTTATTACCAAGTTTGCAACCCAATATATTTTGATAGAAAGATGTTGCTACGTCTAAATCTCCGGCTGGAATAGCTAAATG
>JADHRF010000055.1 GCA_016777565.1 Pelagibacteraceae bacterium | reverse complement strand
CGGCAGGAATTGCTGAACAAGTCTTAATCTCTTTTATATAATAGTTGCCAGGAAACTTAATGTCTTTAGATTTTACTTTAGCATAAGCATTTTCACTCAACAACAAACCCAGAACTATGATCGCTAAAAGTTTTTTCATTTGCAAGAACGCCTTGCCATTATACCGGCGTTATTATTAGCTGTCCTTTTAGAATATGTTTTAATTTCTTTTTCATAAACAGTTTTATAGACTTCTTTAAAACATTTATTTTCAGCATAATTAATACTACTTAACCCAACTGAGATAATTATAGCTGCTAAAATTATAGAAACTGGAATAAATAAATTATCAAACTTTTTCATGCGTATTTTTTCTCCACACAGTCTTCACATAATTTAATACCATTGCTTGCTAAAAAATAGAATACCTTTTTAGACTCTTTCTTGCAACTTTCACAATGTTTCCACGTTATATGAAGTTTTTCATTAAATTCTTTTTCCTTAATTCTAAAAAACTCTAAAACTTCTTTTTTATCATATCCAGGCGAGAAACACTGTTGTCCACCGTGGTTAATAAAGAAAACAACAAAGATATTTTCATCATGTTTAAATATTGCAGTGAGATGTCTAACGGATCCGTGAATATCTTTATCCGCTGCTTTGATTAAAGGTTCTTTCATTTTTTATTTTTTTTCTTCTTTTTTTTTTCATAATTGTCATTTCTTTTTAAAAATTCAATTTCTTTCCTCATCTCACTATTTTCTTCTTCTAAATTTTTAATTTCGTTAAAACCACTCATCGCTATAAAAAATGCAGAACAGCTAACTATAAAAATAAAATAGAAAGAGTTTAAGCTTTCACCGTTAGCTAAAAGCAAAACTGCTGTTAAAAAAACCGCTGAAGACAAAGCTCCTAAAGTATTGTTAAAGCCCATTCGACTCACCATAACCCGTCACACCGTTGGACACAATACGGACTCATCCAGCAAAAAAATCAGGGCTTATGGTTGTATTAGAATTGTTATATAACAATAAGTATATGGATAAAAAAAATTTAGATTTATCACCTTACCTTATTGCATTAGTAATTAGCATATTAATAGGATCTTATTTAATATCTAATTCGATTAGATCAGGAAATGAAAAAACTTGTTTTGCTGTAATGTATAAAGAATTAAAGAAAAAAAATAGCGCCATGGAGTCTGCGGTAGGTGCAAACAGAGTGTGCAAATAGCACCTGGCAACAGAACGCCCCTTCGTAACGGCTTAAACTATTGTCAATTGAACGTTTTTTAGATTCTAGACACACATACGACACAGTGACGAAAGAAATTTTAGTGTGCGGGGGAATTAAACTAATTTTATTATTTATCTCTTTCCCTCATAATTATTTATTTCACTTTTTGAGTAAGCCTTGCAAACCGTTTCTTTAACTTGAATAGAGATAGCTCTGTTAGATTGATGAAATCCTCTCGCTTTGTGAGCTGCAGTCATTTCACCATAACATTTTGCATACCGTGTGTAGTCAGAATAAGCATTCCCACTCCACAACAAACCCAGAAATATTATTGTTAGAATTTTTTTCATTTTTTAGTAAGAAGGTATTTTAATTGCTTTGTCATTTACTGAAACCGTATTGCCATTTATTGCAATAGAATTTTCTGTACGATCACCAAGAGAAATAGATAAAAGTTTTTCAAGCACTACTTGTTGTTTGTCTAAGACTACACCTTCTGAATTAAAAAGGTCATGGTTTGCACCCAATCTTTTTTTAACTTTTATAATTAACAATTCAGGAAATATTCCAGTACCACCGCCACTTGAATAAGTCATTAAAACCATAGCACCGTTATCTGTAGATCCAAGATAGTTATATACAAAATAACCATTTCCATCAGGATCATCAATTGAAACAACTGACCTTCCCTCTTTTAATTCTGTTTCATACTTATCTAGAAGTGAGTATTGGTTAGTACCAAACGCATCCGTAAGGTTAATAGAAATAATTATATCCCCACTGTCAGCATATCCTGGAATAAAATCACTTATAAGCTCGGGATGTATTGGATGTTTTTGATAAAAGAAATGTTTATCAAGACAAAATTTAATTATCTCAAAATCATCACTGTTCTTTTGACAAACTGGGTCAAGCAAATTTACATTTTTTCCTATACTTAATTCTTGAAGAACAGTTTCCAAAGAGCTTTTTGCTGCACGAAAATTTGGATCTACTTCTAAAGATTTTTTATAAAACAATACCGCTCCATCTAAATAGCCATTGTTCTTAAGTGTGTGCCCTTTTTGAAGTAGTACACTGTCATTAAGAGAGGCTTCTTGGATTTCAGTTAATTTTCCATTCTCCCATATTCCTGGAAATTTTTTTCCACTAACTAGAATTAAGGTTCCCTGACCATGTTTTTTACCATCCTTATATTTTCCATAAAAAGTTTCACTGTTATCATATACAAAAGGATCATCTTTTCCGAAAAATCCTACGCCATCTTTAAAATCTCCATCATAACTTTTTCCGTTTGGAAGGGTTAATGTTCCTTTGCCATTTTCTTTATCATCTTTCCACACCCCTTTATATTTTAGTCCTTTTTTATATGTAATTAATCCAAGACCATTTTTTTTATCATCTTTCCATTCACCAATATATGTAAACTCTGTTAACCCTTCGTCTATAAAAGTGCCTTGGCCATGTCTTTTATCATCTTTAAAATTGCCAACATATTTTTGAAATCTCCTATAATCTAAAGTGCCTTGGCCGTCACGTTTTCCATTTTTTAATTCACCAATATATTTATCACCATTAGGATAATTTTTTGTTTCAGCAATACTAATACTGCACCACATTAAACTTACTAAAATTATGGATAAGATTTTTTTCATTATAATGATATTAACCTTTAAAAGCTAACCAAAGCCATCCAAAAATTCCTATACTTGATCCAATCCACATTATTGCATCCCAGAAATCACTATTTACCACCATCTCCAAAAAAATAACCGACCATTGCAATAACTGTGCCCACCAGAGCAAATCTCATTGGCATATCCAGCTTTTTAAAATCTTCTAAAAGTTTTTTCATATTACTTCATCATTAATAGGTGATCTCTTTTCACTTAGTCTTTCCACTCCGATTGCAGAAGTTTATCAATTCTAGAAAATGATTTCTCTATGTTGCTAATAACAAAAGTCATCCTTTCTTCTGAAAGCTCAACGATTGGTCCCTGAACACTTTTCATATTGGTTCTAGAGGCCGCTGACTTTAATAAATTGTTCGAATTGATCATTGCTGTTTTCATTTGATTTATAACTTGCACTCTTTCATTTGCATTTGGAATATTTTTTGAAACTCTGTTGATAAAATCAGTCATTGTTTCTTTAGCTTTAATATAATCTTCTGACTTAAATACTTGCTTGTTTTGATGGGAAATTAAAGCTGATTTCCATAGCTCCATTTGATAATTCATTCCATCTCTAGTAAGTTTTGCCATTATTCCAGTTGTTTCCATAAACTCAACCATGTCGCTTTTATTAGGAACATCCTTCCAAAAATCTGTGTACATTTGTTTTGTAACTTTTCCTTGATTAACATTTAACACCTGATTGATTATCATCATTTGGTTATCTGTCATTGAGTAAGCATTTCCACTAAACAGGAAGCCTAAAACTAAGAATGTAAAAAGGTTTTTCATTTTTTGGCTTTTAATTCTTTTTTAAAGATGAGCTAATTGCGTAAATATTTTCTGTAACTTCTTTGCAGTACTTCTTGCAAGATGTAGAAAAGTATATTGCTTCAGAATTAATTATAAAAATGATTTGATTAGATCTAATATCTCCTTCTTCTCTAACAAGGTCATCTTTATGTGACAAATAAAGTGCTCCTTCATACCCACTCACTTTATTTTGAACATACTTGCAATCATAAAGCGTCCCTTTTTTACCAGTATTTTTTTCATTAACTTTGATTATTTGTTTACAATTTTTTTTAACGTTACTTTTAGTAATACTGAAATTTCTTGGCATATTTGCTTTAGAAATAGTAATGTTGTCGGGTTTATATTTTTCGTTATACAAGACTTCAAATTTTCTTATTGAGGTTTTTTTTAATATCGAATTCCAGTATGCTCTTTCTTCATCTGAAGCATCTTTTGGAAGTTCTTTTAATTCACGCTCATTAGACAAATTCCAATCATCAGTTAGAGAAAAAGAAAGGCCTGTTAAACTACTGCTAAACATTTTTGTATTAATTTTTTTTTTTGTATATGTATTTATAAATTTGCCCTTCTCTACTGAAGTAATAACAGCTGTCATTGTTTCAGGTCTCATTGAATAACTACCATCATCTTTAAACCTAATAATTAAATCCATATAATCATCGTTATTTGCATCAGCATAAAAGTAATCTGTTATGGAAATCCAGTTACCTGTCGCAAATTGTTTGTCTTTAATTTCTACGCCACATCTTTTATAAATCTGAAGATAGGTAAGGCTGCTTTCATTTTCAATGTCTATATGACATGTGGAGCTTTTGGTGATTTCACTATCTGAAAGTGTTACAGAAAAATCTTTATTTGATAATAAGTTGAATTTAATCTTTCCTATATCAAGTTCTTTAACAAAATTATTTTTAGCATCAATCTTAAATTCACTTTTTATTATTGTGGTTCTGCAATAGTCCGTATTTGATCGCCGCACATTTAAAGTATAATTATCGTAAGCAGCAACACCTAAATCTTTAACTCTGTACTCCTTACAAAGTTCAAGAATTTCTTTACCATTTAAACTTGAATCTTTATTTGATAATTTTTCATATTGTTTCTGTATATAGTCCCTCCCTGATCCAACGAAAGTTGTTCCATCAACGAATGTAAAAGTACCCTGACTGGTGACCCAGCCCTCATCCCACACACCAACATATTTAATTCCATTGGTATATGTCATTGTGCCTTGACCATGTTTTTCATTATCTTTTAATTGACCAACATACGTTCCACTATCTTCTGTGAGAGTGCCCTCACCGTTTGGTTTTTCAACTCTTTCTTCATCTTTTTTATAAAGAATTTTCCCATCTTTATAAGTGAAAGCATCTTTTCCTGTGAATATTGCTATGCCATCTTTAAATTCTGCGGTGTAAGTTTTTCCACTTGGAAATGTTATGGTAGCTTGCCCATTCTCATTGTCATTTTTCCATTCACCAGTATATTTAAGTCCATCTGAAAAAGTATAAGTACCTTGCCCACTCATTCGATTATCCTTAAACTCTCCAACATATTTTTCTTTACCGCTATTTCTTGTATAAATACCTTTTCCATTTAGCTCACCATTTTTCCATTCACCTTCACGTTTAAATGTTTTATAATCTAAAGTACCTTGCCCGTGAAATTTGTCATTTTTCCATTCACCGACGTACGTGGCATCATCAGCATAATATGAGAAGATGCCTACACCGTGTTTTTTTCCATCTTTAAAACCTCCAATATATGTATTTTCATATTCATCTTTGAAAGTTCCCTTACCATTGACACAGTCACCATCAATGCATTTGGCAATACTAATATTAGACCACAAAAAACTTAGAAATATTATTGTTAGAATTTTTTTCATTTCCACAGCTCTTTAAACCTAATTGGGTGGGTTTTTAAATCATCCTCACAATTTCCATAAACAGAATAATAATAGTCATGAAGCAACTTACCTTTTAATTTTAAACTTAACACAGGTTGAATACCCATTCTTTTTTCAAACATTTCATCTGCACAATTTTCTAACATTTTTCTTTTGTTATAATCTGAATACTCGCTGCATGAAGTCAGGGCTAAACCAAGAACCACGATCCCTAAAATTTTTTTCATTATTTAACAACCAACGCCACGAGGATTTCCCTTGCACCATTCTCTTTGCATTCTCTCGTTTTCTACTTCTTGTCTAAGTCGATCATTTTCTCTTCGAAGATTATCAACTTCTTGTTTTCTCTGACGTTCTTTATACTCTGCGTCAGAACATTGGACACCATAAAGTATGCACATCGGACTAGCTGAATAAGCAACCTCGCTGATCATTAAACTAAAAAAAATTATAACAACTAATTTTTTCATTGGACTCACCATACCTGGACTCACCGTTGTACACAATATGGACTCACCTACCAAAGAAATCAGCGCTTTTGGATGTATTAGAATTGTTATATAACAATAAATAACGTTAAACGGTTCAAGGCACCTGGCAACAGAACGCCCCTTCATGCTTAACTACTTCTTGTTATGAAACCTCATGATTATATTTCATTATATTTGCTAGTTATAGTTTTAACAGTGTTTGCAGTTAACTTTATATATCGCTTGTATTTTTAAAAA
>JADHRF010000054.1 GCA_016777565.1 Pelagibacteraceae bacterium | reverse complement strand
TTAGTAATACTGATATCAAATTTTCTATCTCGATCTATTCCAAATACAAAATAACCATCTTTTGAAACTTTAACTTCTTTTTTACCAATTATGATTTTTGCAGCTGGATCTGTAATTCCAACAATATAATGACCTTGTAAAAATTTTCCTTTAAATTCAATAGCGTTTAGATGAGTTGAGGTAAAACAGATTATTATAAAAAATAATCTAGATATTATTTTGCAGTCCATCCACCATCAACCAGTAATGAGGTTCCCGTAATCATTGATGCTGCATCTGATGATAAAAAAACAACAGCAGAAGCTACCTCAGATAATTCTGCAAATCTTCCTAAGGGAATATTATTAAGTGTTTCTCTCTTAAATTTTTTATTTTTTAAGAATTTTTTTGTCATAGGCGTTACTACAAAAGTAGGGCAAACTGTATTTACTCTAATATTATATTTTGCAAGATCTAGAGACATACCTTTGGTTAAACCTTCCAATCCCCATTTGTTCATATTATAGACGCTTCTTATTGGACCCCCAACATGACCCATTTGAGAGGACATATTAACTATTGCACCACCAATTTTTTTTCTGCTTTTTGATTTTATCATCTTAAGAGCACATAATTGTGCAAGATTGAATGTAGCTACAGTATTTATTTTCACTAAGTATTCCATATTTTTGGTTTTAACTTTTGTAAAATGTTCTGGAATATTATTCCCAGCATTATTAATCAAAATATCTATTTTAGGCTGTTTATTGATTATTTCTTTGATTTCATTGTAATTTGTAATGTCACAAACATAAGACTTACATTTTACTCTTAGTTTTTTTATTTTTTTTGAAACTTCATTCAAGTCTTTTTGTGTTCTACTAATTATAACTAAATTAGCGCCAGCTTCTGCAAGAGCTATAGCACAAGCTCTTCCAAGACCTTTTCCAGCTCCGGTTACAATAGCTGTTTTATTTTTAAGGTTATAATTTTTTAAGTACATTATAAAAATAATATTTGAATATCTGTATAAATCAATTCAATAGCAACGATTAAAATTGCTAATAAACCGGCCCATGCAATCCATTTGTATTTTTTAATCCATTCTGAAATTAATGTTGCAGCGAAAGCCATTAATGCAATTGATAAAACTAAACCAAATACTAACAATCCATAATGATCACCCGCAGCACCCGCAACTCCTAAAACGTTATCCAAACTCATTGTAAAGTCAGCTAATAAAATTGTCCAAATTGCTTTGAGAAAGCTTGAGTTATCTACTTTTATATCCTCATCATAATCTGAGCCTTTAATTACATCGGTATAAAGTTTGTAGACAATATAAAGTAAAAGGATTCCCCCAATAAGTCTTAGCCCAGTTATTTGTAATAAATAAGCTGTTAATAAAGTTAAAATTATTCTTAATATTACTGCACCACTTATTCCAAAAAAAATTATTTTTTTTCTTTGCTCTAAAGGAAATTTTGAAGCAACCATTCCAATAATTATGGCATTATCTCCTGCAAGAACTAAATCAATTAAAATAATTTGAGTTAAAATAGTTATTTGTTCTGGGGTAAATAAATCAGCAAACATCACTTTGTAAGTATCATATCTGCACCTTTTTCCGCAATCATTATTGTTGGGGCATTGGTATTTCCTGAAGTGATGTTTGGCATAATTGAAGCATCAATTACTCTTAAATTATTAACACCTTTGACTTTAAGTTTTTCATCCACCACTGCCATATCATCTTGACCCATTTTACATGTTCCAACAGGATGAAAGATAGTTTGAGCATAATCAGCGCCTGCTTTTACCAATTCTTCTTCATCATTAATCGTTATTCCTGGTCTATACTCTTCAGGTTTATATTTCTTAAAAGTTTCAGACTCCATTACGATTTTTCTTGTAAGCTTTAATCCTTTTGCAGCAACCATTCTGTCATGATCAGTAGATAAATAATTCAATTTTACTTTTGCATAAGTTCTAGAATCTTTATCAACAATATTCACATGCCCTCTACTTGTCGGTCTAATATTTGAAACAGTTGGGGTGAATGCATGAAAGTCATGATTTTTGGTTGCACCCAAAGTATCCATGCTCATTGGTTGTACGTGCCATTGAAGATCTGGTAATTCTAAAGAAGGATCACTTTTTGCAAACATACACATTTGACTAGCTCCCATTGTCATAGGCCCACTTCTATTAAAAATATATTCTAAACCAATTAATAAATTTCCAAATAGACTGTTAATTTTTTTGTTAAGGGATTTTAATCCATGAACTTTATAAATTGGTCTAAACATTAAGTGATCTTGTAAATTTTCTCCAACACCTTTGAGCTCGTGTATCATTTCAATACCTAGATTTTTTAATTTTTCTGAGTTACCTATTCCAGAAGTTTGTAAAATTTGAGGAGAACCAATAGCTCCAGAAGATAATATTATTTCTTTGTCAGCTGATATTTTTTTTAACTCTTTATCTTGCCAATACTCAACTTCTTTAGCAGTTTTATTTTCAAAGTTTATTTTTTTAACGTGTGCATTAGTAATAATCTTTAAATTTTTTCTATTCTTAATTGGATTTAAATATCCAACAGCCGTACTACATCTAAAACCATCTTTTTCAGTAACCTGAAAATAACCACAACCGTGATTATCCCCTGTATTAAAGTCTTTTGTTTTAGGAATACCAAATTCTTCTGCTGCATTTTGAAATTCATTTAATAAGGGCAATTGAATTCTTTGGTCAGACACCGCTAAAGGTCCATCAACTCCATGAAATTCATTTTGTCCTCTCTCTTGATTTTCAGCTTTAATAAAATAAGGAAGAACATCATCCCATCCCCAACCGGTATTACCTAATTGACGCCAAATATCGTAATCTCTACTTTGTCCTCTTATATATAGTAGACCATTTATCGATGAGCTTCCTCCTAGAGTTTTTCCCCTAGGATAACGAATAGATCTTCCATTCATAGTTTCATCAGGTTCAGTTTTATAGCACCAATCAACAGAAGGATTGTGCATAGTTTTAAAATATCCAACTGGAATATGAATCCATGGATAATTATCTTTACCGCCAGCTTCTATTAACGCTACTTTATTCTCAGGATTTTCCGAAAGTCTATTTGCAAGGACACATCCAGCTGATCCAGCTCCAATAATTACATATTGAAAATTATTTTCCATGAATAGAATCTTTATAATTTATAAATTTCGAATTTTCCAACAATAGCAAGCAATATTTATACATTTTTTAACAAATTATACCTTGTTTAAGTTTTTAAAGTTTGATTGGATACATTTTTACAAAAAATAATAACAAGAGGAAATATAATGAAAAAAATCATTTCGATGTTATTTGCAACACTTTTAGTAATTGGGTTTACATCTAGTGCTAATGCTGCAAAAACACTTAAATGTCAGACAGTTCTTAACACTAAAGCTGATGAAGTGAAAATGTTAAAGGACTTTACTGATACAGTAACTGAACTAACGAGTGGATCGTTAAAGTTTGAAATATTGCCTGCGGGCGCTGTAGTTGGAGTTAAAGAAACTCTAGACGCAGTAGACAAAGGATTGATTGATTGTGGATTCGCATGGACTCACTATTGGTCAGGTGATCACCCTGCTGCTATGTTATTTGGTTCGCCAGTAGCTGGTGGTGGAGTTGGTATTGACAACTTAGCGTTCTTATCATGGTTCCAGTACGGTGGTGGTAAAGAATTATACGACCAACTTTGGAAAGAAATGGGAAGAGACATAAAAGGATTTATGTTACAACCAGTTGGACCAGAGGCTTTAGGTTGGTTTCCAAAACCAATTAAAGATATGGCTGACTTTAGAAAATATAAATTCAGAACTCCTCCAGGAATTCCAGGACAAACTTATAAAGACATTGGTATAGCGTCTGTAGCAATGGGTGGTGGAGATATTCTACCAGCTCTTGAAGCAGGAACTATTGATGCTGCTGAGTGGTGTTGTCCAAAACCAGATATGGTATTTGGTTTCCAAAAAGTATTAAAGCACTATTACCTACAAGGTTTACACCAAGTAGTAGTAAATGCTGACTTTTACATTACTGGAAAAACTTACAAAGCTATGAGTGCTCATGAGAAGAAGTCTCTTGAAGTTGCTGCTAATGCTTCATTAGCTAAATCTTTAAGTTACAGAATCTATGAAAATGGAAAAGCTTTACAACAATTAACTACTAAGCATGGAGTTATATTAGAAGATACTCCATCTGACTACTTCACAGAATATATGGCTGCTGCAAAAGCAACATTGAATAAAAATGCTGAACAAAACAAGTTCTTCAAAGAAGTTTATGATTCAATGAAAGAGTTTGCTGATGTTGCTGTTCCTTTCTGGAGTGGTGCTCAAATGTCTAATGCGAAGCTAGGAATGGCTCACGCAGCAACATTAAAGTAATCAGTAATTAATCTTGATTTTATTAGAGCGGACTTTTACAGTCCGCTCTAATTTTTTTTAACTAAAATTTTATGGCAGACGAACCAATAAAACTTGATATTTCAGATGAAATGATTGCCGAAAGGCGAGGTGGTTCGGGAAAAATGCCTGATGACATGCCATTATGGATGGCAAAATCTATCGTTAATATAGATAAATTTAGTAAGTGGGTTGGAAATATAGTCTGTTGGATATTAATACCGTTGATATTTGCAATGACTTATGAAGTTTTTGCGAGAAAACTATTTCACTCACCTACAATTTGGGCTTACGATATTAGCCGATTTCTTTATGGAGCATTATTTATGCTTGGAGCGGGTTATGCTCTTTCAAGAGGAGTTCATATAAGAGCTGATTTTTTATACAGGAATTTCAAAACTAAAAATCAAGGTTTAATTGATTTTTGGTTATATCTTTTATTTTATTTTCCAGGCTTAATAGTTTTTCTTTACATGACTATTGGATATGTAGGTGAGTCTATTCAAAGAGGGGAAAGAGGCATGGATACTACCTGGATGCCTTACATGTGGCCGATAAAAACTTGTTTGCTAATTGGGATTATATTTTTACTTGTTCAGGGTGTTTCAGAATTATTTAAAAGTTATTGGGCAGCTAAAAAAGGCCAATGGCCTGGAGAGTCTGAATGATAGCTGAGTTTGTTGATCCAGCAATTTTAGGTTTTATTCTTGTAGGAGTAATGCTTTTTGCAATATTTGTTGGGTTTCCAATTTCTTTTACTTTAATATTTTTAGGTTTTGTATTTGGTTATCTTGGCTTTGGAAAATTAGTTTTTTATCTAATGACCCTCCAATTTTCGATGGTGATGACCGAACAAACACTTGCCGCCGTACCACTCTTTGTCTTTATGGGAATTATGATGGAACAAGCAGGACTGATGGAAAGATTGTTCTCAGCATTTCAAATGATGTTAGCAAAAGTTAAAGGGTCTTTATATTATGCAGTTTTATTTGTTTCTGTAATATTTGCAGCAGCTACTGGAATAGTTGGTGCTTCAGTTACTATTCTTGGAATTATGGCAGCAAAATCAATGAATAGATCAGGTTATGACGTCAGACTTGCTGCAGGAACTATTACTGCAGGTGGAACTTTAGGAATATTAATTCCACCAAGTATTATGCTTGTTGTAATGGGACCAATAATGGAAATTCCAGTAATCGACTTATTTGCAGCAGCTATCATACCAGGAATTCTTCTAGCAAGTTTATATGCAGGTTACACAACAATTAGATGTATGATAAATCCAAAACTAGGTCCTGTTGTACCAGAAGATATGAGAGCTGCGAGTATGAAGGAGGTTTGGATCGAATTTTTCTTAGGATTAGTACCACCTGCAGCTTTAGTGTTTGCTGCACTAGGAAGTATTTTATTTGGTTTTGCTACGCCAACCGAAGCAGCAGGTTGTGGAGCTATGGGTGCTTTACTTCTTTCATTAGCTTATAAAAAATTAACTCTTCCTAAATTACAAGAAGCATTAGTTAAAACTTTAGAAATTACTGCATTAATTATGGTTTTAGTTGCTGCCTCAAATTTTTTTGGTGCAGTATTTGCTAGATTAGGAACACCTACTTTATTAACTGAATTTTTATTAGGTTTAGAGATGAATAAATATCTAATCCTAGCGATGATCATGGTTATGATATTCTTGTTGGGATGGCCATTAGAATGGGTACCAATCGTAATGATTATTATTCCAATAATTTTACCACTAGTAGAAGCTCTAGGATTTAACTTAACTTGGTTCGCAATATTAGTTGCAGTTAATCTACAAACCGCCTGGCTATCTCCTCCAGTCGCACTTTCTGCATATTTTTTAAAAGGTGTTGTTCCTGAATGGGATCTTAAAGATATTTATTATGGAATGATGCAATTTATGGTCCTACAAGTTATAGGTTTAGTTTTAATTATAATATTTCCTCAAATTGCTCTTTGGTTACCAACTCTCTTATATGG
>JADHRF010000010.1 GCA_016777565.1 Pelagibacteraceae bacterium | reverse complement strand
GAAGCAATTGTTCCCGTAGCGTTAATCTGTGCAGTCACATATGTAAATGAAGCTATGAAAAGCACGAATACAGAGCAAGCTCTTACGAAATTACCACCGTATCGTGTTCCGATAAAATCAGGAACTGTGTAACAACCAAATTTTCTTAGATATGGAGCTAACAATGTTGCAACAAGTACGTAACCACCTGTCCAACCTACTAAGAAAGCCATATAAGTATAGCCACCAAAGTATACTCCCCCTGCTAAGGCTACGAATGATGCACCTGACATCCAGTCAGCTGCAGTCGCCATCCCGTTAAATACGGTAGGCACTTGTCTTCCAGCAACATAATAGGCATCTACTTGGACGGTTCGTGATAAATAACCAATAAAGGCATAAATACCAACTGTAAAAGCTACAAACATCACTCCGATGTTTTTAGCTGATACTCCCGCTGACTCCGCAATCGCCATCAAAATAATGAAAACTGCGAAACCTCCAGTGTAGAGACCGTATATTTTTGGAAGATTTTGTATAAATCCACCTTTAAACATTAGTCATCCTCTCTTTCTGCGTATCCGAATTCTTCGTCAATACTTTCTTGTTTGCCAGTACACCAAAATAACATAACAACAAATGCAAGAAGTGATCCTTGCGCCGTCATGTAATATGCTAATGGGTATCCTAGAAACGACATTGAGTTCATTTCTGAACCAAACATAAAAATTACTAGTGAGAAAAAGAACCAAAGAGCCAATGTTACAAACATATGGCTTCTAGTTTTTTCCCAATGTGCATCTTTATTTGACATGTTTCCCCCTTTTTTTACTTTATTTTGTAAATCGTAACTTTGTGATGGGGATCATACCCATCTGAGTGTTAATTCCAAGTGAAAAAACCCCTGTCAAAACCAAATTGAGATGCTACAAAGCTATATATTACAAGGATTTTTAAATACAACGTGAAATTGAATTTATTAAATATAATTAACACTCTAAGAGATATGGGAGAATATGTGTTTCCTATCAAAAAATTTACAAACAAATTTGGGAGCATAAATTCCAAAAAAGATTTAAAAAATTTTATTCAAGAAAGATCTGCTCACGTTACTCAAACCACACTTTACGGGTACATTAAAACAAGGATAGGTACAAGATACGCCTTAATGTTCGAAGATGAGATTTTTTCTAAATCTATTAATTTAGCTAAGTGGAATATCTATATGGCAGCATTATCAGATTGCACACTTTATGTTTTTTCATACTTAATTGAGAAAAAAAATTTAAAACAAAATGATGCTCAAGAGATTTTTATAGAGATTATAGAAAATGAAAAAAATAATGGCTTAAATGAAAAATTATTTGAAGATACGAAGATAGAGTTTAATCAAAGACTAAAAGAAGTGGACTGGAAAATTTATCATATAAACACTCCTTTTAAAAATAGTGGTTTGGCTCTTTACAAGTGGTCACCAATAGCGGACAATTTAAAAATTTTAGACAAGGAGATTGTTCTCAATTCTATAAAATTAAAATGGAATCTTGTTGAAAATGATTTCCAGAATTTAACAAAAAATCTTTATTTTGATTAGCTCTTATTTTTTCTATTTTCTACAATAGAGCTTACTACACTTGGGTCAGCTAATGTTGTTGTGTCACCTAGCTGATCATGTTCATTCGCTGCAACTTTTCTTAAAATTCTTCTCATAATTTTGCCCGATCTTGTTTTAGGCAAGCCGGGTGCAAATTGAATAATATCCGGTGTTGCAATTGGTCCAATTTGTTTTCGAACCCATAGTTTTAACTCTCTTTCTAAATCTCCACTTGGTTGTTCACCCACTTTTAAAGTTACAAAACAATATAGAGCGTTACCTTTTATATCATGAGGATAACCAACTACTGCAGCTTCAGCTACTTTAGGATGAGCAACAAATGCACTCTCAATTTCTGCTGTTCCTAAGTTGTGGCCAGAGACAATAATGACGTCATCTACTCGACCAGTGATCCAATAATATCCATCTTTATCTCTACGACAGCCATCACCTGTAAAATATTTTCCATCAAATTGAGAAAAATAAGTATCAATAAATCTTTGATGGTCGCCATATACTGTCCTCATTTGGCCAGGCCAAGAAGCCGACATACAGAGCCTACCTTGTCCTTCCCCTTTAATAATTTTACCTTTTTCATCTAAGAGTTCTGGCTTAATGCCGTAAAAAGGTTTTGTTGCTGAACCAGGTTTTAAATCTATAGCACCAGGTTGAGGAGCAATTAAAATTCCACCCGTTTCGGTTTGCCACCATGTATCTACGATTGGACATTTGGATTCACCTACTATTTTATAATACCACATCCAAGCTTCTGGATTGATTGGTTCACCCACAGTTCCCAAAAGTTTTAATGACTTCCTGCTTGTAGATTTAACCGGCGCGTCTCCTTCTCTCATTAATGCCCTTATGGCAGTTGGCGCTGTATAGAATGTATTTACTTTATATTTATCCACGATTTGCCACCACCTCGAACTATCAGGATAATTAGGTATACCTTCAAACATAATTGTTGTTGCTGCATTAGATAGCGGTCCATAAATAATATAGCTATGACCTGTTACCCAACCAATGTCTGCTGTGCACCAATAAATATCTTTCGGCTTGTAATCAAAAATATACTGGTGAGTCATAGAAGCATAAACCATGTAACCACCCGTGGTATGCAGCACACCTTTTGGTTTTCCAGTTGAGCCAGACGTATACAGAATAAACAAAGGATCTTCTGCGTTCATAACTTCAGGTTCATTTTTAATAGAAGCTGCATTAACTAATTTTTCATAAGAGACATCTCTTTCGTTGTGCCAATTAACATCTCCACCTGTATGATTAACCACAACACATTTTTTAATGTTTGGGCATAGTTCAAGTGCTTCATCAGCAATTTTTTTTAGTGGAATAGTTTTACCTCCTCGCACCCCTTCATCTGCTGTAATTAAATACTCTGACTCACAGTCATTAATTCTTGTTGCTATAGAGTCTGGTGAAAAACCTCCAAAAATAATAGAGTGCACTGCTCCGATCCTCGCGCATGCCAACATAGTATAAGCAAGTTCCGGAATCATAGTTAAATAAATTGTAACTCTATCTCCTTTTTGAACACCAATACTTTTTAAAGCATTTGCTGCCTTACAAACATTTTTATGTAATTCTTTATATGAAATTTCTTTTGAGTTTTTAGGATCATCCCCAACCCAAATAATTGCTGTTTTTTTTCCGTATTTTTTTAAATGTCTATCAATACAGTTTGCTGATGCATTTAATTTTCCGTCATGAAACCATTTAATCTTTACATCTGCTTTACTGTACTTGATATCTTTAATTTTTTTATAAGGCTTTATCCAAGAAATTCTTTTTCCTTCTTTCCTCCAGAAATCATCATTTTTTTTTATAGATTGATTATATTTTTTTTGATAACTATTTTTATTAACGTAAGCTTTGTTTGCCCAACTTTTCGGAACTTTTATAATGAGTTCTTCCTCACTATGAGAATTTTTTTTTAAGGAAAATTTAATTTTTCTTTTTCTTTTGATTTTTTGATTTTTTGATTTTTTTTTCTTTTTTGGTCTTTTAGCCATTTGTTTTCGAAAAATTAATTTTCTTTAAATTCTACCCATGTTGTAGATTATTTTCCAGCTTTTAAAATCAATGGGCATTACTGACAATCTACTTTGTTTGATAAGCGGTAAGTGGTTAATTTCTTTAGTTTTTTTAATTATTTCAAGGGTAATAGTTTTTTTGAGCTTTGCTTTAAACTTAACTTGAACAGCTACAAATCTACCTTCTTTGTCTGTTTTGTCTAAAAAAGCTGTTTTAGTTATCTCTACAATTCCTACAATTTCTTTACCAATATTAGAATGGTAAAAAAAACAAAGATCACCCTTTTTCATTTTTTTTAAATTGTTTGCAGCTTGATAGTTTCTAACTCCGTCCCAGGTAGCTCCTTTTTTACCAGCAGCTTTTTGCTGACTAATCGACCAAACATTTGGTTCTGATTTCATTAACCAGTATTGCTTTTTCATATAATCAGTATTTGTTCTTAAATATATACATAATTGTTAAAATTATAAGCACAATAACAATCCAAACAGTAAGATTAGTTAAGAATTGTTTTAACTTTGAATTTGATTGCAAAAAAGCAGGAAGAACTAATAACAGAACTCCTATCATAAAAATTACAGGTAGTAACTGATCCATCATTTGATACCTTAACCTACTTTATTTTACTGTGGTTTCATTTTCCCGCAACAACCATACCTTCTATTAACATCGTCGGAGCATTTGTAGAATATTTAAACTCAAGATCATCTGCTAAAGTTATATTTTTAAATATATCATTAAAATTTCCAGCTACAGTAATCTCACTAACGGGGTATTTAAATACTCCATTTTCCAACATAAACCCTGTTGCACCTACAGAATAATCTCCAGTGATCAGGTTAGTTCCATGACCAATTGTTTCAGTAATATATAATGTTCTATGATTTAACTTTAAAAGATTTTTGTATGAGGTAGATCCTTTTTCAAAATATAAATTACTTGTTCCGCCGCTTCTACCATTTGACTCTAGGTTTAATTTTTTTCCATAATAGGTATCAACCAGATAATTTTTTAAAACACCCCGATCTACTAATTTTAATTCTTTAGTTTTAACTCCCTCGTTATCAAAATTTCTTGAACCTAATCCTTTAACTATATCAGGTTTATCATAAATATTTATTGAGGTTGAAAATATTTCTTCATTTATTTTATCTTTTAAAAATGAAGTTCCTCTTGCTATAGATGAGGCTGATATTGCGCTTGCTAAGACACTTAATATTCCTTTTGAAATTCTTCTATCAAAAATAATACTTATTTTTTCACTTTTAATTTTTTGAGGATTTAATTTTTGAATTGTTTTTTTAGCTGCTAATGATCCAATTTGATTTGGTTTAAGCATGTCATGTAAGTGGCATGTGCTTGTAAATTCATAATCTCTTTCCATTTGATCATTAGTATTTTTTGCAACAGCAACACAAGATGCTGAGAAAGATGATGACTTATACCCATTTAAAAAACCATCACTATTTGCTAATATAAAGTTTGTTTTAGACTCTGAAAAACTAGTTTCTGTATTAATAATTTCTTTCTTTTCAAAGGCAGCTTCTTCAACTTCTTTTAAATATGTAATTTTTTCATCATTCTTAATTCGATCATCATCATATAAATTTAAATCTTTAATTTTTGTTGCTAGCAAATCTTTATCTGGCAGAGAATTAAATTTATCTTCAGGTGTAATTTTTGTTGTTTCGATACATTTCTCTATTAGGGTTTTAATATTATTTTCTGTTAGATTTGATGATGAAATACTAGATTTTTTCTTACCTATATAAGTTGTTAAACCAACCCCTAAACTATCTGATCTGTCAGACCCATCTAGTTTTTTATTTCTAAAATTGACTGTTTCAGATATTGAGTGTCCCACTTTTGCTGTCGCATCTGTTGCACCTAATTTTTTTGCTAAATCTATGCAAAAAGATGCTGTTTTTTTTAAATAATCTTGATCTTTAACCATGTGACTTATAATTGAGTTCCACCAACAGTCATTTTATCAATCAAGATAGAGGGCTGCGCTACTCCAACTGGCACACCCTGTCCTGCTTTTCCGCAAGTTCCAATACCAGGATCAAGCATCATGTTATTTCCAACTAATGAAACTTCCCTTAATATTGATGGGCCATCACCAACTAATGTTGCCCCTTTGATAGGAGCACCTATTTTGCCATTTATGATTTCATAAGCTTCAGTGCAATTAAACACAAACTTTCCAGAAGTAATATCTACCTGACCACCACCAAAACTTACTGCAAATATCCCTTTATCAACTGATTTAATCATTTCTTCTTGAGAATATTTTCCATTTAACATCATTGTATTTCTCATTCTAGGGAGAACTATATGCTTATAACTTTCTCTTCTTCCACTTCCTGTAGATCTAGTATTCATTAATCTTGCATTTAAACGATCTTGCATAAAGTTTTTTAATATACCGTTTTCAATTAAGACAGTTTTCTCTGTGGGGGTCCCTTCATCATCAATTGTTAAACTCCCTCTTTTATTATGCAATGTTCCATCATCAACAATTGTAACTCCTTTACTTGCTACTCTCTGACCCATTAAATTATGAAATGCAGATGTTTTTTTTCTATTAAAATCTCCTTCTAAACCATGACCTATTGCTTCATGAATAAGTATTGCAGGCCATCCTGGTCCTAAAACTACTTTCATTTCTCCTGCAGGAGCAGGTTTACTGTCTAAATTTACAGATGCTATTCTGAATGCCTCATCACATACTTTTTTCCAATTATCATCTTTAAGATATTCATCGTAAGACTGTCTACCACCAATACCGTAAACTCCAGTTTCTTTTTTGCCATTTTTTTCGAGCATTACAGAAACATTAAAACGAATTAAAGGTCTAACGTCCGTAAGCACTTCTCCACCTGATCTAATTATTTCTATGGACTTATGTTCGCCAGAAAAACTTGCAGTTACTTGTTGAACAATCCCACTTTTTGCTCTCGTATAATTATTAACTTCTTTTAAGAGTTCTAATTTTGACTGAAGTGATTTTCCTTCTATGGGGTTAATACTTGTATAAAATTTTCCATTTGTTTTCGGGATCTCATGATTATAAACACCTTTTTGTGATTTTAAAGTTGAGCTTAAATTATCAGCTGATTGTTTTAACGAATTTTTTGAAATTTCATTTGAATGAGAATATGCAACAACTTCACCTGTTACGGCTCTAAAACCATAACCTAAATCAGAACTATAAGTAGAACTTTTAATTTTACCATCATCTAACACAATAGATTCACTCTTTGAATTTTCTAAATAAAGCTCACCATCATCACAGTTATTGAGTGTTTCAGAAATAATTTTTTCTGCATCATTTCTTGATAAATCTGTCTTTTTAAAAAAATCAGTCATAAAAATAAGGTAATAGTTATAAATATTTTTTCAATTGGTGTATTTCGCACACATACAAAGTATCTTACAATGTATCTAGTAAAAATTGCAAGTAAGGTTAATCTTGTTTAAATACAACCATAAACAATCAATTTTTTTAAAAATATGAATATAAGTTTTGTGATTATTTCTTTTAAAAGTTTTCATTTATTAGAAAAAATTATTGAGAACATACCAGAAAAAAATGAGATTATTATTATTGAAAATTCTTTAGATAATAATTTGAAAGATAAAATTGAAAAATTATATAATAATGTTGAAGTAATCATTCCTGAAGAAAACTTAGGATATGGAAGAGGTTTAAATCTAGGTGTTGCAAATTCTAAAAATAAAAATGTTATGTGTATGGCAGCTGATGTTAGCTTAAAAAAAGAATGTATAATAGAAATTTCAAATATCTTAAATACATTTCATGAATTTTCAATTTTGACACCAACATACTTTGATGAAAGTGTACATAAAAATTACGCAATAAATCAAAATAATGGAATCAAACCAATAAAAATTTTAAATAATACACTGAGAGAAGTTGATGATATTGACGGAGCCATAATGATCATAAATAAAGAAAAGTTTATTTCTAAAGAAATCTTTGATGAAAATATCTTTCTTTATTTTGAAAACACTGATCTTTGTTTAAGAGTGAAAAAGAATAATGAAAAAATTTATGTAATTGAAAATTTAAAATTTACTCACTACGGCATAAAATCTTCACACCCTTCATTTCAAAACGAAGTACTTAAGTCCCGAAGTTGGCATTACTGTTGGTCAAAGTTTTATTTTTATAAAAAACATTTTAATTATTTTTTTGCTTTTCGTAAAACTTTACCAAATCTTATTAAAGCAATTAAATATTGTGTTTTTTACAAAATTAAAAAAGATGATTTAAGGTTTCAATTACATAAAAATGAATTATTAGGTTTGCTAAACGCTTATTTTTTTAAAAAATCTAGTTATAGATTGAACGTTAAATAACTTTTTTTAAAGCCGCTTGCGCGGCAGACAGTCGTGCAACAGGAACTCTAAATGGGGAACAGGAAACATATTCTAATCCTGTTTTAGAACAAAATTCAATACTCTTAGGGTCTCCTCCATGCTCACCACAAATACCAAGTTTAATTTTTTTATTAGTTTGTCGACCTCTTGAAGATGCAATTTGAATTAATTCTCCAACTCCACTCTGATCAAGACTAACAAACGGATCAATCTCAAATATTTTATTATTGATATAATCATTTAAAAATTTTCCAGAATCATCTCTGCTAATACCAAAAGTTGTTTGCGTTAAATCATTTGTACCAAAGCTAAAAAAATCTGCGTACTTTGATATTTCCCTAGCCTGTAAAGCTGCTCTTGGTAATTCAATCATAGTACCAACCATGTAATATATTTTTGTCTGATATTTTTTTTGAATTTTTTTAGCAACGCGGTCAACTAAACCTCTTAATATTTTTAGTTCCGTATCAGTTGAAATTAAAGGTATCATTATTTCCGCTATTACCGGTTTAATTTTTTCTTTTTTACATTCTATCAATGCCTTAAATATAGCCTCACATTGCATTTCATAAATCTCAGGAAAAGAAATTCCTAATCTACAACCTCTATGGCCTAACATTGGATTTTGTTCATGAAGTTCGTCTATTCTATCTTTAACTTCTCTTGAATCAATTTTTAGAGAACTAGCAACTTCTTCAATCTCTCTTTTCGTTTTGGGTAAGAATTCATGTAATGGCGGATCTAACAACCTCACAGTTACAGGCAAACCATGCATAACTTTAAAAATTTGCTTAAAATCATTTTTCTGGTGAGGTAGAAGCTTTGATAAAGCTTCATCTCTATTATCTTTTGTTTTAGATAAAATCATTTCTCTAACAGACAAGATTCTTTCTTGATCAAAAAACATATGTTCAGTTCGACAAAGTCCAATACCTTCAGCACCAAATTTTCTTGCAATCTTAGAGTCTTTTTCTGTTTCAGCATTAGTTCTTATTTTTAATTTTTTAAATTTATTTGACCAAGCCATGATTGTTGAAAAATATCCTGAAATTTTAGGTTGAACAGTCGGTACAGTTCCAAGCATAACTTCACCGCTTGTACCATCAATCGTAATTGTATCTCCTTCTTTTACAACAATTTCACCTGATATGAATTTCTTATTTTCATAATCAATTGTTATTTCTGAAGAACCTGAAACGCATGGTCTTCCCATTCCACGAGCAACGACAGCCGCATGACTCGTCATACCACCTCTTGCTGTCAATATTCCCTTAGCAGCATGCATTCCATGAATATCTTCTGGAGAAGTTTCTACTCTTACTAAAATTGTATTTTGCATAGTTGAGTTAAGTCGTTCAGCTTCTTCTGCTGTAAAAACTACTTTTCCAGATGCTGCTCCAGGTGAGGCCGGAAGACCTCTGGCAATAATTTTTTTATCAATTTTTTTATCTAATGTTGGGTGGAGAAGAGTGTCTAATGTATTTGGATCAATTCTTAAAATTGCTTCTTTTTTATTAATTAGTTTTTCTTTAACCATATCTACCGCAATCTTAATAGACGCCTCAGCTGTTCGTTTTCCTGATCTTGTTTGTAAAATCCATAATTTTTTGTTTTCAACTGTAAACTCAACATCTTGCATATCTTTGTAATGATTCTCTAATGTCTCTAAAGTTTTTTTAAGATCCCGATAAACTTTAGACATCATTTCTTCCATTGAAGCTTCTTTTGACTTTGCATCTTTTTTTGCTTTTTTTGTAATATGTTGGGGCGTTCTTGTTCCAGCAACAACGTCCTCGCCTTGTGCATTTATCAAATATTCACCGTAAAAAACATTCTCACCTGTTGAAGGATTTCTTGTGAATACAACTCCAGTCGCACAATCATTCCCCATATTGCCAAATACCATTGACTGTACATTTACTGCTGTACCCCAATGATCTGGAATTAAATTTAGTTTTCTATAAGTTTTGGCTCGCTGGCTCTCCCAAGATAAGAATACTGCACTAATTGCTCCATAAAGTTGTTCTTCTACATCTTGTGGAAAATTTTTTTTAGTTTCTCTCTTAACTAAATCTTTAAATCTTTCAATTAATTCATCCCAATCACTCTCATTTAATTCTGTGTCTGACAAAACACCACTATTTAGTTTTTGATTGTCAATCATGCTTTCAAACAAATGACCTTCTATGTTTAATACGACGTTGCTATACATTTGTATGAACCTTCTATAGCTATCTTTGGCAAATCTTCCATTTAAGGTTTTTTTTGCTAAAGCTTTTACAGTTTGATCGTTTAATCCAAGGTTGAGAATTGTATCCATCATTCCCGGCATTGAAATTCTTGCGCCGGATCTTACAGAAACGAGTAAAGGATTTTTTAAATCTCCAAATTTTTTACCCGTATGTTTTTCAATATCTTTCAGCTCTTGCTTTATGTTTTTTAAAACTTGTTTTGGTAATTTTTTTTTATTTTTATAAAAAAGATCACAAACTGTAGTCGAAATTGTAAAACCTGGAGGAACGGGCATGCCTAATCTCCCCATTTCTGCTAAGTTTGCACCTTTGCCACCCAATAAATTTTTTGGGTTTTTGATATTTTTAATTTTTTTATTGTTGAAACTAAAAGTTAAATTATTCAAAAAAACCTCTATGTTTATTTAAGATAGCTCATAACAAATAAACTCAATAAAATACACGAGACAAAAAAATATTTTTTACACTTTAAAATTGAAAAAATGTAATTTTTAGCAGTATAATTTGACAGAACTCTAGAGTTTTAAACCAGGTCCTTTTAAATATTTAGCAGAAGGGTCTAAGGGCCATCTTGATCTAGCAACAAAATCTATCTCATTAACAAGTTTTTTTTTGAATCTTTTTATACCAGCCCAAGCAATCATAGCAGCATTATCGCCACAAAATTTTAAATTAGGAAATAACGGAATAAAGTTCATTTCTTCACTAACTTTTTTTAGGTTTTCCCTAATAGACATATTAGCTGCAACACCACCAGCTACTATAAAAGGTATTTTTTCTTTATGAGATGTTTTAATTTTAAATTGTCTCATAGCCTCTTTGGTTTTTTTTTCTAAAATTTTATTTACAGTGTGCTGAAAAGATGCAGCAAGATTATATTTTAGTTGCTGATCATTGTTAATATTTTTACTTTCTCTTAAGACAGCTGTTTTAAGTCCGGCAAAAGATAAGTTGCAACCTGCTTTATTGACAATTGGTTCAGGTAATTTGTAAAAATTTTTATCACCTAATTTAGAAAATTTTTCAACATTAGGTCCACCCGGATATCCTAGATCTAACATTTTTGCAGTTTTATCGAATGCTTCACCGAGCGCATCATCGATAGTTGTACCTAGTTGTTCGTATTCATTAATATCTTTAACTATTAAATATTGAGAATGACCACCAGAAATTAGTAAAAGTAGATATGGAAATTTTATTTTGTTTTCTAAACCTGGGCTTAGTGCATGACCTTCAAGGTGATTGACAGCTACAAAAGGTTTGTTAGCGAAAGCTGCAATCGATTTACCAACATTTAACCCAACAGTTAGGCAAACAATTAAACCAGGTCCTGCTGTTGCCGCTATACCATCCATATCAGAGATTGATAGTTTGCTTTCCATTAATGCCTTGTTAACAATAAAATCTATATTTTCAACATGAGCTCTTGCAGCGAGTTCAGGAACTACACCACCAAATTTTTCATGCTCTTTAATTTGACTAGAAACTATGTTTGATAAAATTTTTGCGAAGCCACCCTCGTTTTCTTGAATTACTGCTGCGGCAGTTTCATCGCAACTAGTCTCAATTCCTAAAAATGTAATATTTTTTTTCATTAATTTATGAAGTCAATATAAGAATAGTATAAAATAGAATTCTTAAAAGTATAAACTAATAATGAAAAAAATTATAATTGGAGCCAGAGGGAGCAAACTTTCCTTAGCCTATGCGGCTAAAGTGAAAAAACTAATATTAGTTAATGACCCCAATTTGTCCAGTGACTTAATTGAAATTCAAACTATTAAAACTTCAGGTGATATATATTACGACAAGAAGTTATCAGAAATAGGAGGAAAAAATTTATTTTGTAAAGAAATTGAAGAAAGTCTTTTAAAAAAAGATATAGATATAGCCGTCCACTCTTTAAAAGATATGGCATCAGAAGAAATAGAATCACTTAACATCGGAGCCTATATAGAAAGAAATGATCCAAGAGATGTGTTTGTTAGTTTAAAATTTAAAAATATTAATGAATTAAAGAGCGGTGTTTTAGGTTCAAGTTCTAGAAGGAGAGACCTACAACTAAAAAAAATAAATAAAGATATAAAAGTTAAAAATATTAGAGGTAACATTGATACAAGAATTCAAAAATTAAAAGACGGTTTGTACGACGGAATAGTCCTTGCACTTGCAGGAGTCAAAACTTTAGAATTAGATGAGTATTCAACACAAATTTTATCAAAAGATGAAATGTTGCCAGCAGTAGGTCAAGGAATTATAGCTGTTCAATGCAGAAAGGAAGACTCTCATATTAACAACTTGTTAAAAAGAATTGATCATAAAATTACACGGCAATGTGCTATGGCAGAAAGAAGTCTACTTAAAACTATAGGTGGTGATTGTGACACAGCTGTTGGCGGACTAGCTACCATAGAAAATAACGAATTAATTTTATCAGCTCAGCTTTTTTCAGATGATGGAAAAAAATCTTTCACTTACAATATTAAAGGCAATAAAGATGATGGAAAAAGTATTGGTAAGTTAATTGGAGATAAACTTTTAGCTTTAGCAGGAAATAATTTTAAAAAAACTAAATGAATATTTTAATCACAAGACCATTGATAGATGCAGAAGATTTGATGGAGAAATTTTTTTCTCTTGGTCATAAAATTATTCACTTACCAACTTTAAAAATTTTACCATTAGCTATAGAACCAGTGAATGCTGATGAATTTGATGCTTTTATTTTTACAAGTGCTAATGCTCTAAGGAATCTTAAATTAAATTCAAAAAATAAAAATTTACATTGTTTTTGCGTTGGTTCTTTAACGGAAAAGATCGTAAGACAAGCTGGCTTTAATAATACATCTTCAGCCGGAGGAACTGTTAATGCACTAAAAAATTTAATAATGATTTCAGAAAAAATAAATGAAAGTTCAAAACTTGCATATTTTTGTGGAGACAATATTTCTTATGAATTAGACTCTGAGTTAAGAAAGGAAGGCTTAAAGGTTAAAAAAATTGTAAATTATTCCTCTGAGCTCATAAAAGACTTGAATAACGAAAATAAAAAATTAATCGAACTTTACCCGCCAGATTTGATTTTTGTATATTCATCTAGAAGTGCTCAAAGTTTTGTTGCTATTGTTAAAAACTATTCTCTAGGCCCATTGATGACACAATCAACAGTTATGTGTATAAGTGAAAAAGTTGCAAAAATTTTTAAATCTCAAGGATGGAAAAAAATTGAAATTTTTAGTCCTGGAGATGAAATGATAAAACTAGAGGGTTGAACTCAATGGATGTATTACAGAATTTTAAAAATTTATTTTTAGATGTTTGGAAAGAGGGGATAGCCGGTATAAATATTTCCGAGATATTAATAGCTCTAGCAATCTTTACTTTCTTTCTTTTTTTAAGAGGGGTTTTTTCAAAGTTTGTTGTTAAAAAATTAGAGAGTTACGTTTCAAAGTCAACTAATAGCTTTGATAATTCTTTGGTTCATTCGATGGAAGGGCCTGCAAAATTTTTTCCTATTGTTTTGGGTTTTTTTGTATCAACTAGTTATGTAACTGTTGATAGTGGCATGGTTGATACAATCAATAGATCTTTAATTACAATATTAATTTTTTGGACTTTCCATCAAGTCGTAGGGCCATTCTCCGCAGTCATCAAATCTGTTGGAGGTTTGCTCTCCAAAGATTTAATTAATTGGATTATTAAAGCTATAAAAGTTTTAATTTTAATTTTAGGATTTGCTGCCGTCTTAGATCTTTGGGGTATAAAAATTGGCCCGATCATAGCTGGACTAGGTTTATTCGGAGTTGCAGTTGCTTTAGGGGCGCAAGATTTATTTAAAAATTTAATTTCTGGGATATTGGTTTTAGTTGAACGAAGATTTCAGGTCGGGGATTGGATTTTTGTAGATGGAATAATTGAAGGAACAGTTGAAAATATAGGTTTTAGATCCACAGTTGTGAGAAGATTCGATAAATCTTTAGCAACAATTCCTAATTTTCAATTTGCAGAAAAAGCAGTTATTAATAATTCTTTAATAACTAATAGACGAATTAGTTGGGTTATTGGACTTGAATATCGAACTACAAGTGATCAATTAACTAATGTTAAGAGTCAAATAGAAAATTTTATTAAAAACAATGACAATTTCTCCACATCATCTCCAGGTACATTTCTGTCTGTAAAAATAGAACAATTCGCAGCAAGCTCAATCGATATTAGATTAATTTGTTTTACAAAAACAACTGCCTATTTAGAATGGATGAACGTTAAAGACGCTTTAGCGATAGAAATAAAAAACATCGTAGAAAGGAATAAAGCATCCTTTGCCTTTCCAAGCACTTCAATCTATGTGGAGAAAAATTAATGAACTCTCTACTTATTTTATTTAATCAATTAGTAGAACTGTATGTTTGGGTTTTAATTATTAATGCAGTTGCAAGCTGGTTGGTTTCTTTTAATGTTATAAATACCTCTAATCGCTTTGTTTATTTAGTTTTAGAGACGACTTATAAACTGACGGATCCCCCCCTAAGATTTATTAGAGGTTACATTCCAAACCTTGGGTCAATAGATATTTCTCCCGTATTACTTATTCTTGGATTAATTTTTTTAAGAAATTTTATTAATGAAATATTTTACAAAGCTGCATTTTAAGAATGATAATAGATGGAAAAAAAGAAGCAGCGCTAATAAGAGATAAGATTAAAAAAGAGATCGCTTCATTAAAAATAGATCGAAATAAAGTGCCAGGTCTATCAGTAATTTTAATAGGTGATTTTGCTCCAAGCTTAATTTATGTAAAGAATAAAGAAAAAAACTCTAAAGAAGTTGGTATTAACTCTGAAATTATAAGATATTCGGACAACATTACTGAAAAAGAAATTTTAAGCAAAATAGAAGAACTTAATAAAAATGAAAATGTTTCAGGTATTTTGGTTCAGCTTCCATTACCTAAACAAATAAACAAAGAAAAAATTATAAACGCTATTCATCCAAAAAAGGATGTTGATGGTTTTCACCCAATTAATGTTGGTAATTTGTCTTCTGGTTATAAAGCTATTGTTCCTTGCACTCCACTTGGATGTTTGCTTTTAATAAAGAAGATAGAAAAAAGTTTATCAGGCAAGCATGCCGTTATAATTGGAAGATCTAATTTAAACGGAAAACCGATGGCACAGTTATTACTCAAAGAAAATTGCACAGTTACAGTTGTGCATTCAAAAACAAAAGACTTAAAACTTGAATGTCAAAAAGCAGACATTCTAGTAGCAGCTGTTGGGGTTGCTAACTTGGTTAAAAGCGACTGGGTTAAAAAGGACTCAATTATTATAGATGTGGGAATAAATAAACTTGGAGATAGATTAGTTGGCGATGTTGATTTTGAGTCAGTAAAAGATAAGGCAAAAGCTATAACACCAGTGCCCGGAGGAGTAGGCCCAATGACGATTGCTTGTTTACTCAAAAATACTCTAGAGTGTTTTAAAGCTCAGTAGATTTCGATGAATCTATTTTGAGATACTTACTATTTCTAAATCTTACAACAACAGTCGCTAAAGACACGATTAATATTGCGAGAGCTATATAAATTAGATTTGCAGGATCGCTATCCTTTTCTTGTAAAATTATATATCGAGCAAGAGCAGTAATCGCAATTACAAGAGGATAAGTAATTCTAACTGATCTTGTTTCCCAGTATGATCTTACTAAACCAAGAACTTCTATATAAATAAACATCAATAACAAATCAGCTAGTCCAACCGTTTTAGTTTCATACATTAGGGTTAGTTCAACAAAAAAAGCAATTATAGTCGCAATTAAAACTGCTACCACTGCAACTAATTGAATATTTCGAATCGCTTGGTTCATTACTGTAAGGATATCAGACTTTTAGGATTTATTTAACTGTTTTGAATGATATTTAATAAATTTTTCAACTTTAGCTTTGTTAAATGATTTGTTTTCTTCAAAGGAAACTTTTTTCATCGAATATGCCTTACTAGATGTCTTTCTTGACATAATAGTTACATTGCCCTTGTATACTTTTAGACTAACTGTTCCGTTAACCTTATTTTTATTTTTATCTATTATCTTTTGAAGGTTAAGTCTTTTTTTTGAAAACCAGTAACCGTTATAAACAAGCTCAGCATACGCGGGCATAACCCTTTCTTTTTTATGCATCGTTTCTTTATCTAGAGTCACAGACTCCATTCCTCTATGAGCAATATAAAGCAAAGTGCCACCTGGTGTTTCGTAAACGCCTCTTGATTTTATTCCAATAAATCTGTTTTCGACTAAATCAACTCTACCAACACCACTTCTACCAGCAATTTGATTCAATTTTTCTAGTAAGTTCGCAGGGCTTAATTTTTTTCCGTTAATTGAAATAGGCTCACTATTTTTAAAACCAATTTTTACAATTATTTTTTTATTAGGTGCATTTTCAGGAGAAACAGTTCTTTGAAAAATAAATTCTGGTGCTGAATTTTTCGGATCTTCTAAAGCTTTACCCTCAGTAGAGGTATGAAAAAGATTATCATCTACTGAAAAAGGGGGCGCTCCTTTTTTATCACTTGGTATAGGAATATTATTTTTTTTTGCATATTTAATTAAGTCTGTTCTAGAAGATAATTTCCATTCTCTCCATGGAGCAATAACTTTAATCTTTTTTCCAAAAAAAGCATAGCCTAGCTCAAATCTTACTTGGTCATTTCCTTTACCTGTGGCTCCATGAGATACTGCATAGGCACCAAATTTTTTCGCTATTTCTATTTGTCTTTTAGCTATTAAAGGTCTAGCGATAGATGTGCCGAGTAAATACGTTCCTTCATACAAAGCATGAGCTCTCAACATTGGAAAAACATAATCTTTTACAAAAACATTTTTCAAATCCTCTATAATTATATTTTTAACACCAAGTCTTTTAGCATTTCTTATAATTTTTTTTTTATCAATAACTTGTCCTATATCTGAGGTGTATGCGATGACTTCTGCTTTATAATTTTCTTGCAGCCATCTTAAGATGATCGAGGTATCAAGACCTCCTGAATAGGCTAAAACTATTTTTTTCATTAATTAACTACAGTTTTTTTTAGCTGAGTTGTATGCCTTAGTGAAACCCATCATTGAATAGTGGTCAGTAGTTTCGGCACCTTTTACAGTTCTCGCTTTAACAATAACGTCAGTTGCTTTCTTCATCAATTGAATAAATCTTTTTTCTTCTTGGTCATCAAGTATCCATGCAAAATTTTCTTTTGAAAAAAAAGAATAACTTCTTTTACCTGATTTAGCCGTTACCGTTGAAGTTTTGTATACATGACCGCTGGTTATACTAATTTCATCCTTTATGTTTTCTGAAGGTCTAAAGGTTACAAATAATTTTGATTTATCTCTTTTGACTGCAGCTGGCGCTCTTTTTGTTGGCAAGGTTTGTGCAAAACAAATCTTTCCTTCATCTGTCTCAGCTGTAAAACTTTGCCAATTTTTATATTTACCAGTTGATCTTGGTGTATTAGCAAAAGAATTTGAAGAGAATATAAGCAAACAAACTAGAATTAAAATTTTTTTAAATAACATAAATTTATTTCTATACTAAAAATAATCTATTTCAATGGGTTGAATATTATGGAGTAGGATTTGGATTATTAGCGTGGATTAAATTTATTTTTTCAATGATTTCTTCGCTAAGTTCAATATCAACACTTCCAATATCTTCTTTGAGTTGTTCCATTGTTGTTGCCCCAATAATGTTACTAGTCATAAATGGTCTAGAATTTACAAAGGCTAAAGACATTTGAGTTAAAGTTAGTCCATTTTTCTTTGCTAAATTATAATAATCATCAACTGCTTTTTTTGCATTGTCTTCTTTGTATCTAGTCCAAAAATTTCCAAACAAACCAATTCTAGATTTTTTTGGTATTTGGTTATTTCTATATTTTCCAGATAAATAACCTATCGCAAGAGGAGAGTAAGCGAGCAGTCCAACATTCTCTCGACAAGAAATTTCAGACATGCCGACATCATAAGCTCTATTTAATAAGTTATATGGATTTTGAACTGAAACTATTCTTGGCAACTTTAGCGTTTGAGATATTTCTAAAAATTTTGAAAAGCCCCAAGGTGTTTCATTAGAAACTCCAACATATCTAATTTTACCTTGATCAACAAATTTTTTTAAAGCCTTTAAAACAGATTCAAAGTCATTCCACTCTTCTTCTTTTGAGATATGATTATAATTTCTTTTCCCAAAAAAATTTGTATTTCTCTCAGGCCAATGTAATTGGTAAAGATCAATATAATCTGTTTGTAACCTTTTGAGACTACCATTGATGGCAAGATCCATATTTTTTTGAGTATAGTTTCCCCCACCGTTCCTAATCCACTCAACACCAGGACCCACCATTTTGGTTGCCAAAATAGTTTTCTCTCTCTTTTTACTTTGTGTAAACCAGTTACCAATAATTTCCTCAGTTTTTCCTTGTGTCTCTTTTCTTGGCGGAACAGCATAAACCTCTGCGGTATCAAAAAAATTTACACCTTTGTCAAAAGAATAATCCATCTGTTCAAAACCTTCCTCTTGGGTATTTTGTTCACCCATATTCATAGTCCCAAGACAAATTAAACTTACATTTATATCGGTATGTCCTAATTTTTTGAATTTCATAAAAATGTAACATTTTTTATGAGTTAATGAGATTGAAGTAAAGAGAGTATTGAATTTTAATAAAAAACAATTATATTAAAGTTATGGAACTAAATAGACAAAATACAACTACCAAATCCTCTGCTACAGAAGCAAGCATCGATCAAGGCTTACGTGCCTACATGCTTAAAGTATATAACTATATGGCATCAGGAGTTCTACTAACTGGTTTCATAGCTTTACTATTTTTTAAACTAGCTGTTGTTACTGGAGCCTCAGGAGAAATAACCGGTTTAACTAGTTTTGGTTCAACAATCTATAACTCAGGATTAAAATGGGTAATCATGTTAGCTCCATTGGGAGTAGTTTTCTATATGAGTTTCAATATTGCTAAAATGACTTCAGCAAAAGCTCAATCTACTTTTTGGGTCTTTGCAGCATTGATGGGGGCTTCATTGTCTTCGATTTTTTTAATGTATACAGGTGCGAGTATTACAAGAGTATTTTTTATTACAGCAGGTACTTTTGGAGCGATGAGTATTTATGGTTACACAACTAAAAGAGACTTAACAAAACTAGGTTCTTTTTTGATGATGGGATTATTCGGTATAATTATTGCATCAATTGTGAATATTTTTATGAAATCTTCAATGATGTATTTTGTGATATCTATTTTAGGAGTTTTAATCTTCGTAGGTTTAACTGCGTATGATACTCAAAAAATTAAAAATATGTATTTAGTCAGTGATAGCGGAGAGCTGATGGGAAAAAAAGCTGTTATGGGAGCACTAACTCTTTATTTAGATTTCATTAACTTATTTATAATGCTCTTAAGACTTTTCGGTCAAAGAAGATAATTATTTTATAGCTTTCAAATTATTCCATTTAGTTTTTTCTATAAGACCTAAAAGATTGCTAGACTTTTCTAGTATGCTCCCGTGCTTATCTTTAATGTAAAACTTTTCGTTATAATTTTTAGGTTTTAGACTTTTTAAAATTCTATAGATTGGTTTCTCAGAGGCACGCTGGTAAATATCAAAAGAAATTTCTTTAGAACCAATGGATACGCCATAATCCTTCCAAGTTCCATTAGAAACCATTTTTCCGTATAAATTCAAAATTGTTTGAAGTTCTTTTTTTACAAAAAAAACTTCTCTTTCTGAGTTTTTATTTATATTGTTTACTACTAATTTTAAGCTTCTCATATTTTATGTTTATTTATTAATGGTATTTGAAAAGCGGTAAATATAAAAGTTATTGGTAATATACCCCAAACTTTAAAATTAACCCAAATTACCTCCGTTTGTGTTCTCCAAACTAATTCATTAATCAAAGCTAGAAATATAAAGAATATCATCCATCTATTATTTAATTTATCCCAACCCATTTCACTAATTTGAAACGCATTTTGAAAAAAATATTTAAGAAAGTTTTTATTTAAAAAAGTTTTACCCACGTACAAGATAATAGCAAAAATAATATTAATAATTGTTGGTTTCATATACAAAAAAACTGGATTATCAAAATATAGAGTTAAGCCACCAAAAACTGAAATTATAACTCCACCTACTAGAGGAAGATAAGGAATTTTTCTCTCTATTACGTAGCTGATAAGAATAGCTATTAGCGTCGCAACAATTAGTGGAGGAATAGCAACACTTAGATTATTTCCACTTTTATAATATATGGTAAAGAAAATTAATAATGGGCCAAAATCTGTAATAAATTTTAATAGTGACTTATTCACATTTTATTTTTAACATAAATCTATTTTTATGGAAATTTATATATTGATTTTTAATAAAAAGTTACTATCTTGATAACTAATGGTTGCAAAAAATGTTGCAAAGTTTTCAATTGGTACAATTGTTAAACATAGACACTTTGATTTTCGTGGAGTTATCTATGATGTCGATTTTGAATTTAATAATTCTGAGGAGTGGTATCAATCTATCCCAAAAGATGTAAGACCTAGAAAAGATCAACCTTTTTATCATCTTTTAGCTGAGAGTAATGATGTGACTTATGAAGCATATGTTTCAGAGCAAAATCTTTTAGTTGATAGCTCCAAACAACCTGTTAAGCACCCATTAATCAATGAAATTTTTGTAGGCAAAAAAGGGGCTAATTATCTAAAGGTTTCAAATTAGCATAATCTACAGTGCCACAAATTTAACAATATTATATCAAATCTAAAACACAGATTACTTCTATATATAACGTGTTAATGCCTAATTGGGAATTAACTTCTCTATCTCCCTCCCAATTCTCAATTAGGCGAAACAACCACCTTCCCTTAAAATCTGAACTGATATAATTTGATCATGATGTTTAAATATTTTTCACTAAGTAAAGTATATTTTCTAATTCAAAAGCTAACTAAATTTATTAATTCAATATTTTTTTTAGTTTTAATTATCGGATTAACATTCGCTTTAATTTTATCTCCTCCAGATTATATACAAGGAGACTCAGTAAGAATTATGTATGTTCATGTTCCTTCAGCATGGATAGGTCTTGCTTGTTTTTCTTTTATTACTTTTCTTTCAATTTCAAATTTTATTTTTAAAATAAAAAATTTTTATTATATTAATAAAAGTCTTGCTCCTATCGGATTGTTATTCACTTGTTTGGCTATTGTAACAGGATCTTTGTGGGGACAACCAACCTGGGGAACGTGGTGGGCCTGGGACGCCAGATTAACCTCGATGTTAGTTTTGATGTTATTTTATGTTTTTTATATTCTAGTCTTTAAATTAATTAAAAATGAATCTTTAATAATTAAAGTTTCATCTATAGTGGCTATTGTTGGTTCAATTAATTTACCAATAATTAAATACTCAGTTGAGTGGTGGTCTACTCTTCATCAGCCTGCCAGTATAAAAATTACTGGATCTAGCGCTATACACTCCTCAATGTTGCTTCCTTTGATGATAATGTTGTTTGTTTTCTTGCTTTATGCTGCGTTAATTTTTCTAATGAAATATAAAACAGAAATCATTAGAATAAAGAAAAAAAACATAAAAAGATTATGATAACTGAATTTATATCAATGAATGGATACGGACTGTACGTCTGGTTTTCTTTTGGTATTGTAATTATTTCTTGTGCGATTGTTTATTATAAAACTAAAAAAACTTTAAAAAAATATGAGAAAGAGTTTTTGGTTGAACTTGAAGCCTTATCTGTAAAAGAAAAAAACAGAGCTTTAAGAACCTCTAAAGTTGCACAACAAATACTAGCAGCTAGCTCTAGGGTAAATTAGAAGCATTTTAAATGCTCACAAAAAAAGTAAAAAGTAGAATTTTATTTTTATTTTTTATTTTTTTGATATCTCTCACAGTCATAGTATTTATTTTAAAATCTCTTAACCAAAATATTTTATATTTTTCAACACCAACTGAAATTAATCAGAAAGAAGATATTATACTAGGCGATGCGATGCGAGTTGGAGGAATGGTTAAAAAAAATTCAATAAAAGTAAATAAAAAGAATATTCAATTTATTGTCACTGATTTTAAAAATGAAATTTTAATTAGTTATACTGGTACAGTACCAAACTTATTTGCAGAGGAAAAAGGAGTTGTTGCTGAGGGTAAACTTAAAGATAAAAAACTTTTTATAGCTGATAGAATACTCGCTAAGCACGACGAAGAATACATGCCTCCTGAAATTAAACAAATAATTAAAAATAATGCTAAGTAACATTGGCTCAGTACTAATTTTGTGTATTTTAAGCTTAAGCATACTTATTATTTACAATTCTTATGTTGATATAAAGATTAAAAATCAATTTATAAAAAAAAGTATTTATAATCTAAGTTTATTTCAGACAACTGCTACAGTCATGAGTTTCTTTACTTTGGTTGTGGGATTTATTTTTTCTGATTTTTCAATGGTTAATGTTTACGAAAATTCACATTTTGATAAGCCACTTTTCTACAAGATAGCGGGAACCTGGGGTAATCATGAGGGAAGCCTACTTTTATGGATCAATATTTTAGTTCTATTTTCTTATTTATTTTTAATCTTTAATTATAAGCACGATAAAAAGTTTAGATTATATACATTAATTTTTCAAAATTTTTTAATTATTGGATTTGTAATTTTTTTATTACTAAATTCGAATCCATTTAGTTTAATTTACCCTACTCCCTCAGAGGGCTTAGGTCTAAACCCAATACTTCAGGATCCAGCTTTAGCTATTCATCCTCCACTTTTGTATGTTGGATTTGTTGGTTGTTCGATTTATTTTTCAGCAGCCATTGCCTCGATACTTTCAGAATATAACGGTAAACAATTTGCTCTATCGATAAAATCTTGGGTTCAAGTTTCATGGGTGTTTCAAACACTTGGTATAATAGTAGGATCTATCTGGGCTTACTATGAACTAGGTTGGGGAGGCTTTTGGTTTTGGGACCCAGTTGAAAATGCATCTCTACTTCCCTGGTTTGCAATTTCTGCATTAATGCACTCTGTAATGGTTTTGGAAAAAAGAAATACTTTATATGAATGGGTAATTATACTCTGTCTTTTAACTTTTATTTTAAGCGTAGCGGGTACGTTTCTTGTTAGATCCGGAATTTTAAACTCAGTCCATACCTTTGCAAGTGATCCGTCGAGAGGACTATATATTTTAATATTTCTGTCTTTGATGATTTTTACTTCATTAATAATATTCTTTAAAAAAAGAAAAAAAGAAACATATAATTTCAACCCTAATAGCAAAGAGACTTTTATTTTAGCAAATAATTGGTTTATGATTTTTTTTTTAGTAACAGTCTTAATCGGCACTCTCTATCCAATCTTTTTGGATGTACTGACGAATATAAAAGTTTCTGTTGGACCACCTTTTTATAATATTGTCATAATACCATTTATTATCCCTTTTCTATTATTCATGGCAATTGGACCTCAAATTAGTTGGATAAATTCAAAAAAAAACTACTTACTTAAAACAATGTATATTTTGGTTGTAGCACTAGTGATAAATTTTTTTTTATTCTATTTTTTTGGAAGCTATGGCTTTTATTCTAATTTAATTTTAATTGTAGCCACTTTTTTAATCTTACATTCAATTATAGATGTAAAAAAATCTCTTAAAAAAAAATTTGAATATCCAAGAATAATTTCTCATCTAGGATTTGGTTTCCTAGTTTTTTTTATCGGAGTGAATTATCAGCACTCAGTTGAAACAGACTTTAATTTAAAAGTTGGAGAAACTAAAAAATTAAATAATTATGAGATTTTTTTTGAAAATATAAAGATAGAAAAGAATAAGAATTATAATTCAGTAATAGGTGATTTTAAAATAATTAATCTTAAAAAAAACTATGTACAACAATTAAATCCTGAAATTAGAATTTACGCTCAACCTGAAACTTTAACCTATGAGGCCGCAATTAAATCAAGAGTAAACTCTGACTTATATTTAACTATGAGCAATGTATCTAGATCCGATTTTTACAATATTAAATTTCAGAACAAGCCATTTATGATTTGGATTTGGATTTCTGCATTCATGATTGCTCTTGGCGGGATCATTCAACTAATTCTTAAAAAAGATGAAAATTAATCTTTTAAAAATTATTATTTTTAGCTTTGTAGTATTTTTTATTTCAGTTTTTTGGATGGGCTTAAAAAAAGATAATAATTATAATACTACAGATCTTACTGGTAATGTAATTAGTAGTTTCAAACTACCATCTATTTATAATGGTGACATGATTTCAGACGAAGCACTAAAGCAAAATCAGTTTACATTAATCAACTTTTTTGCGTCATGGTGTGCCCCTTGCAGGCTTGAGCATAAATATTTAATTAAATTTGCAAATCATAATAAAAATATTAAAGTTTTAGGTGTAAATTTTAAAGATAAAAAAAAAAATGTTATAAATTTTTTAAATGAACTAGGTAATCCATATGATTATGTGGTTGAGGATCGAGATGGTAAGGCGTCAATATTATTCGGTATTTATGGTATTCCTGAAACAATTTTAATAAATAAAGAATTAATTATAATAAAAAAGATTGTAGGGCCAATTGATGAAAAACAATTTAAAGAAATTATAAATTTAATACAATGATATTCAAAAAAATTTTAATTATTTATTTTTTTTTATTTTCTTCGCTTCAATCCAACGAAGCAAATCAAGAACTAATTGAAATTTATAAAAATTTAAGGTGTTTAATTTGCCAAGGACAATCAGTTGCGGACTCTAATTCAGATTTTGCCACAACAATTAAGCTAGTTGTTCAAGATCAAATCCGAGAAGGTAAAACTAAGAAAGAAATTTATAAATTTTTAATAAGCAAATATGGAGAATGGATTGTGTATCAACCCTCTTTAAGTAAAAATAACTTTTTGCTTTGGTTTTTGCCTTATTTTATTTTGGCGCTTGGTGGTTTAATAATTTTTATAATTATACGAAAAAGCAGGAACAATAAGGCTAATTGAATGTATACATTTTATTGTTAAGGTAGTATTTTTCAGTAAATGAAATTTATTCTTACAGCTTTTATAGCCACATTTTTAATAGCTAATAATTATGCCTTTTCAGGCCCTTTAGACTCACTAGAACGTGGAATGGATAAGTTATTTGGTAAAGAACCAGAAGGACCTTCTGATGTTAAGGCTGCAAAAAAAAAGAAAGCAGATGTTAAACAAACTTCTAGAAAACAAACTGACAAACCGTGCAAATATAAAAGAGGTGTTTTAGATTCAGTAGAAGGAAGTCTAGATAAACTATTTGGTAAGGAGGTATCTACAAAAGCTGACGCGAAGTGTGTAACAGAGTCTGCGCAAGTAAAAAAAAATAATGTTTCTGAAAAAAAATATTTTTTTAAAAATGAAAACCCCCAAAATGTCTCAGTTTATGCTGGAACTTGGGACACAATAGATAAAGAAGGTGATGATAAATCATCACTACTTGGCGTGGAGCATAAAAATAAAGATTTATTTAGAAATACTTGGATTGGGAGATTTTCTCCAACAACTGGAATACTCGTTACAGGTAGAAGCTCTGTTTATTTATATAGCGGCATTGAAGCTGACTACAATTTAGGCCCAATAAGTATTTCACCAAGTTTTGCTCCAGGCTATTATGAAGCTGGTAACGGTAAAAATTTAGGAAGCGCGCTTGAATTTAAGTCAGAAATAAAACTTGGAATAGATTTGTTTAAAAATTCTAAACTTGGGTATAGCTATAGTCATATATCAAATAATGATTGGGGAGATATCAATCCTGGTGTAGATAACCAGTCAGTTACTTTCTCTAAAAAGTTTTAATTAAATCATTAATGTCTATTAAAAATTGTTATAATATTGAAGATTTTAAAAAATTAGCAAAAAAAAATTTACCCGCTCCAATTTTTCATTATATTGACGGTGGTGCCGACGATGAAACAACACTTAAAAGAAACACAGAGTCTTTTTCAAAGTGTGATTTAATTCCAAATATTTTAGCAAGCGTTGGGGAACCTGATCTTTCAGTTAAAGTCTTTGGCCACAAAATTGATATGCCGTTATTTTTGTCTCCAACAGCAATGCAAAGACTTTATCATCATGATGGAGATAAGGCTTCAGCAAGAGCTGCAGAAAAATTTGGAACTTTTTATAGCATGTCCACTATGGCAACTTCATCGATTGAAGAGGTAGCAAATATTTCTGGAGGCCCAAAATTATTTCAATTGTATATTCACAAAGATCAGTCTCTTACAGATAATTTAATTGATAGATGTAAAAATGCGGGCTTTAAAGGTTTGTGTTTAACAGTTGATACAGTTGTGGCAGGAAATAGAGAAAGAGACCATAGAACTGGCTTTACAACACCACCAAAACTTACCTTGAAAAGTTTATTAAGTTTCGTAACACATCCAAGATGGACTTTAAATTATTTAACTCACGAAAAATTTCAATTAGCAAATGTTGCACATTTTACTAAAAAAGGATCAAGCATAGCAAAAGGAGTAATGGAATATATCAATGAACAATATGACCCAGCAATGAGCTGGAAAGATGCTGAGTATTGCGTCAAACGTTGGAACGGTCCTTTTGCGTTAAAAGGATTAATGTCTGTTGAAGATGCGAAGAGAGCTGTGGATATTGGTGCGTCTGCAATAATGCTTTCAAATCATGGCGGAAGGCAACTCGATGGGTCGAGATCACCCTTCGATCAATTACCAGCAATAGTCGATGCCGTTGGCGGTAAAATAGAAATCATTGTTGACGGTGGAATCAGAAGAGGTACTCATGTTTTAAAAGCTCTAGCATTAGGCGCTACAGCTTGTAGTTTTGGAAAAGGATTTTTATTTGCTTTAGGAGCTGGTGGACAACAAGGAGTAGAGATGGTGTTACAAAGGATGAGAGATGAGATAAGAAGAGATATGATTTTAATGGGCTGTAAAAACTTGAAGGAATTAAATTCAAGTAAAATAGTATTTCGATAATATTGTGTGTCAACAATTAGTATTTAAATATTTTTTGTTTCTGCTAAGTTACTTAAGAATAAAATAAAAAATATGAAACTAGCAAAAAACTTAGAGAGATTAGGCACAGAGTCTGCTTTTAGTATTTTAGCTGAAGCAAAAAAATTAGAAGCCCAGGGAAAAGAAATGATCCATTTGGGTTTAGGTCAGCCTGATTTCAAATCCCCAAAGCATGTAGTAGAAGCTGCTAAAAAAGCTATCGATGATGGTCATCATGGATATGTTTTAGCAAATGGAATTTTGGAATGCAGAGAAGCTGTTTCTAGAAAAATCAAAGCTCTTTATAACAAAGATGTAAGTCCAGAAAGAGTGATGATAATGCCTGGTGGAAAACCAACAATGTATTTCGCTATCTCAATGATAGGTGAACCTGGTTCAGAAATAATACATCCAACACCGGGATTTCCAATCTATGAGTCAATGATAAATTATACTGGTGCTAAAGCAGTCCCTTACGATTTAACAGAAGATAAAGATTTAAAATTTAATCCTGAAAAAATTTTATCATTAATTACAGATAAGACTAGGCTACTTGTTTTAATAAACCCCAATAATCCAACAGGGAGTTTCGTTGAAAAATCTTCAATTGACTTCTTAGCAGAAGGTTTAAAAAAATTTCCACATGTTGCAATTTTAAGTGACGAAATTTATAGCAGACAAATTTATGACAAAAAAGAAATGCCAACTTTTTTCAATTACCCAGATCTCCAAGAAAGATTGATAGTCTTAGACGGGTGGAGCAAAGCTTATTCAATGACAGGATGGAGAATGGGTTGGAGTGTATGGCCAGAAAAATTAATTCCACATGTTACTAAGTTAGCAATTAATAGTTTTTCATGTGTAAATGCTCCTTCACAATATGCTGGTATTGCAGCATTAGACGGCTCTGATGATCCAATACACGACATGATGAAAAAATTTGATGAGAGAAGAAAATTGATACACAAGGGTTTAAATGATTTACCAGGTATCACATGCAGTCTACCGGGCGGTGCATTTTATGCTTTTCCAAATATTAGTGGCACAGGAATGAACGGTTCAGAATTTTCAAAAAAATGCATGCACGAGGCGGGTGTGGCAATTGTGCCAGGGACAGCTTTTGGTAAAACTTCAATTGATTATGTAAGGTTTAGTTTTGCAGCTTCTAAGGAAAATATTCAAAAAGCTCTTGAAAAAATTAAAAAAATGCTTGGATAACCAGCATTGGCTTTTGACCAACCAACTTAAAACTTATAGAATTAAAGTATGACAAGTCTTCAAATGCCTAAAGTTCAGCAATCAATTTTATCAAGCAAGGATAAAATTATTTCTGATTTAAGTGCAATACTTAAAAACGATAATATACTTTCACACGAGGATGAAATTAGACCTTATGAAACAGACGCCTTAGCTGCGTACAAACAAAAACCTTTACTTGTAGTGTTACCTGAAAACGTAAAGCAAGTTAGTGAGATTTTAAAATATTGTAATGAGAATAAA